>JAKQLM010000375.1 GCA_029567145.1 Pseudomonadota bacterium | reverse complement strand
CAGCGGGTTGGCGGCGATGGCATAGCCGGTTTCGGTCTGCCACCAGTGGTCGATCACCGGGACCTTCAGGTGGTTCTGCGCCCAGTGGATCGTGTCGGGGTCGGCGCGTTCTCCGGCCAGGTAGAGGGCGTTCAGGGTGGGAAGTGGGGGGACGAGCTTGCCCTCCGGGTCGTCGCGTTTGATGGCGCGCAGGGCGGTGGGGGCGGTGAAGAAGCTCTTGACCTTGTGCTCGGCGATCACGCGCCAGAAGGCGGCGGCGTCGGGGGTGCCGACGGGTTTGCCTTCGTAGACGATGGTTGTGCAACCCGCGATCAGGGGGGCGTAGCAGATGTAGCTGTGGCCGACGACCCAACCCACGTCGCTGGCGGCCCAGAAGACATCCCCTGCGCCGCAGTTGTAGATCGCGCGCATGGTCCAGTTGAGGGCCACCAGATGCCCGGCGGTGGGGCGGACGACGCCCTTGGGCGCCCCGGTCGTGCCGGAGGTGTAAAGGATATAGGCCGGGTGGTTGCCCTCCACCGGCACGCAATCGGCGGGTTGGACGCCGTACTGGAACTCATGCCAGGCGACATCGCGACCGGGGGTCAGCTTGGCAACCTCTTGCTCGCGCTGGAAGATCACGCAGAAATCGGGCTTGTGGTCGGCCAGGTCGATGGCGGCGTCGAGAAGGGGTTTGTAGTGGACTGTGCGGTTGGGTTCGATGCCGCAACTGGCCGCGATGATCGCCTTCGGCGTGCAGTCGTCGATGCGGACGGCCAGTTCGTTGGCGGCAAACCCGCCGAAGACGACCGAATGGATGGCACCCAGGCGGGCGCAGGCCAGCATCGCCTCCAGCGCCTCGGGGACCATGGGCATGTAGATGATGACGCGGTCGCCCTTGGTGATGCCCTTGGCCTTCAGCGCCCCGGCCAGGCGCGAGACGCGGTCCTGAAGCTCGGCGTAGGTGATGACGTGTTTCGTGCCGGTGACGGGGCTGTCGTGGAGGATGGCGGCCTGCTTGCCCCGCCCTGCGGCGACATGGCGGTCGACGGCGTTCCAGCAGGTGTTGACGGTGGCGTCGGTGAACCATTCGTACAGGGGCGCGCGGCTGTCGTTCAGGGCGCGGGCGGGTTTGCTGACCCAGTCGATCCCACCGGCGGCGCCCATCCAGAACCGCTCGGGGTCCTGTTGCCACTGGCGATACACCTGTGCGTAGCTCATCGCGATCTCCCCCCCGCAGATGTCGTCTGCGGATGGTGGTATGCGATGGGATGCCCGTCACGCAACGGTGTTACCGGTAGCGGGGTGCGACTAATTTGCAGAATTTGCGGTGAACGGGCGCGAATATTTGCAAAGAGCCCCGGGACTGCAAAGCCCGCTGGTCTGTATCGGCCCGCTTTGCAAAGGGGGGGGGGCGGAATTTTGGAAAATTCCGCTTCGGAGCCTTTGAAGGCTCCGGTCCGATTTCTTTGAAGAAATCGACCCCCGCTCAGCCGTAGTGCGCGACGGGCGTGCCGGCGATGGCGGACATGTTCAGCAGGCCGCGCGCGGTGATCGCGGGGGTCACCACATGCGCCTTGTTGCCCATGCCCATCAGGATCGGACCGACCTCCAGCCCCCCGGCCTTGACCTTTAGGATGTTGCG
>JAKQLM010000345.1 GCA_029567145.1 Pseudomonadota bacterium | reverse complement strand
TCTGAGTCATCTGTCAAAACCGGTTCGTGGTGAAGAGTTGCGGCTCGGGTTCTGCGCCGTGGTGATAGATCGGCCAGCCGAGGTAGCGGGTCACCGCTTCGGCCACGACATCGGCATGGTGGCCGCGCACCATTGCGACGTGGTGTTCAAAGCCGTTCTGCGTCACGAACCGCATCAGGCGACGCAGGTCGGGGACCTTGGTCACGGCGATACCGCCGTCCATCGGGAACGGGTGGTCGGTGAACTCGCCTTCGCCCAGATAGCATTTCAGCGTGCCCGCCCGGTCGTCCGAGGAGAGGCGGAAGTAGGTCATCGGGCCGGCTTTGACCTTGCCCTTGACCGCGCCGAAGCACTTCGACTTGCCGATCACGCTGCCCAGCACGTCCAGTTCGGAAATCTCCGGCGTGTCACCGATGAAGGATTTCGGGAAGTTGCCGCAATGGGTGCAGACGCACATGTCGGGCTCGGCCCCGTAGTTGTTGTTCCAGTCCAGGATCGCGGGCGGTGCACCTGAGGCCAGCGCAAGGGCATACATCGACAGCGCGCCCATGATGTCCACCTCGCAGGCGCTTGGCATCAACTCTTCGCCCATCATCGACATGGTGACGCAGGTCGCGCAGCCAAAGTTGTCTTGCAGGGACCGCCAGCACTGGATGGCGCTGGCGTCGCATTCGTTTTCGGCAATCCAGCGGTTGACGGCCAGGGTCCATTTCGCCTGCGTGGCGATCTGCTTTTCGGTGATATGCGTCGGGATCGTCCCATAGGCGCGGATGCGGTCCATCTTGGCGCGCAGATCGGCATCACCGTCCGGGATCGCGCCCGCCGCGCCCATCATCTCGGACAGGTCCACGGTGACGACGGTGATCCCCGAGGCCTGCAACAGCTTTTCACTGTAGCGCATGGTCTGGAACGCCCCCGTGCGCGCGCCGATGGCACCCAGCCGGGCACCACGCAGGCCGCGCACCGTGCGGCACAGGCGGGCGAAGCGGTCCAGATCACCGCGGAACGCGGGGCCGGAGATGTCGCAGGTGTGCAGCGTGGTTTCGGTGAACGGGACGCCATATTGCCAGAAGTTGTTGGTCACCGAAATCTTGCCGCAGAACGCATCGCGGCGTTCGCTGACCGAGACCTTGGTCACCTCGTCATTGCTGGCCTGCAAGAGGATCGGCACGTTCAGTTTCGCGCGGTTCACCAGTTCGATGATCGCGATTTCGTCGCCAAAGTTGGGCAGGCAGATCACCAGCCCGTCGATCCCGCCGGGATGCGCCTTGAAGGCGCGGGCATAAAGCTCGGCGTCGGCAATGCTTTGCACCGCGCCGTTCGCCGTCGCCTCATAGGGCAGGATCACCGCGTCGATGCCAAGGTCGGCCAGTTGCGCCAAGACTTCGGTCCGGGCGTCCAGGCACGGGGCCGGGCTGAAGAACGCGCGGCTGCCGATGACGACCCCCAGCGTGACCTTGCGGCGAATGGCGTTGGACATGGCTCTCCCCCCAATGATGGCCCAGCGCGTGACGGCCCGGACTTTCGATTACTTTCGTTTGCTGACGCTTTTCTAATGACCGCCACGGCGTTTGACAAGACGGGCTGTAGCCGATCGGCGTCGCTTTTCGGCATTATCGCCAGAGGATCTCGTCCAGCAAGGAAAAATTCGGGTCGATAGGCCCGCCAAGGCGGCATCCGCGAAATCGCAGCCAAGCAGAGTCAATCGAAAGCATTTGACATATCAATCGAGCCAAGCAAAAGTCCATCCACTCGGAATCGCATCGATTCGATTGCGAACGAAAGGGAGGACATCATGAATTTCAACCGCCGCCATGTGGTCGGGGGCCTTGCGGCTGCTGTCGCGGGCATTCTGCCGACGCTTTCGCTGGCACAGGGCGCTGGCACGATCGCCATCATCACCCCCAGCCACGACAACCCGTTCTTCAAGGCCGAAGCCGACGGTGCCGCCGCCAAGGCCGCCGAGCTGGGCTATGAAGCGATGATCCTGGTCCACGACGACGATGCCAACAAGCAATCGGAACTGTTCGACAGCGCCATCGCGGCGGGCGTCAAGGCGATCATCCTGGACAACGCGGGCGCCGATGCTTCAGTCGCTGCCGTGCAGAAGGCCAAGGATGCGGGCATTCCGTCCTTCCTGATCGACCGCGAGATCACCGCGACCGGTGTGGCCGTCAGCCAGATCGTGTCGAACAACTATCAGGGCGCGCAGCTGGGGGCCGAGGAATTCGTCCGCCTGATGGGCGAAGCGGGCGAGTTTGCCGAGCTGGTGGGCAAGGAATCCGACACCAACGCCGGGATCCGCAGCCAGGGCTATGCCGACGTGATCTCGCAATACCCGGACCTGAAATCGGTCGCCCGCCAGACCGCCAACTGGTCGCAGACCGAGGCGTTTACGGTCATGGAATCGATGCTGCAGGCGAACCCCGGCATCAAGGGCGTGATCTCGGGCAACGACACCATGGCAATGGGCGCCTGGGCGGCGCTGGAGGCTGCTGGGCGGACCGATGTGATCGTGGTCGGCTTCGACGGGTCGAACGACGTGCGCGACAGCATCATCAAGGGCGGGATCAAGGCGACGGTCCTGCAACCGGCCTATGCGCAGGCGCAGATGGCGGTGGAACAGGCGGATGCGTTCCTCAAGACCGGGGCGACCGGGGTTGAGGAAAAGCAGCTGATGGACTGCGTTCTGGTCAACGCCGACAACGCGGCCAAGCTGGAAACCTTTGCGCTGAGCGCCTGAGTTCGGCTGTCTGATCCTCCGGCGCGGCCCGCTTGCGGTCGCGCCGGACTTTGCACCAACGGAACGTCCGCATGACCCCCCTGCCCCTGGCGGTGCTGGCCCCCACCGCGCTGGCCTTTCTGGCCGTGATCGGCCTTTCGGCCTGCAAGATCGTCAAGACCCCTGAACCGGGGACCGACACCGCCATCGCCAGCGGCGAGGCGGGCGATGATGCCCGCATTGCGGCGCTTCTGGACGACACGCTGGAAAGCCAGTTGCTGCCCCTGATCCGCGAAACGGCAATTGGGGTTGCCGATCTGAGCGCCGCCGTGGCCGCCGGGCTGGATGCCGCCGGGGCGGCGCAGGGCGTGCGTGGGGCGGGCGCTGGGGCGGCGTGGAACTTTGCGGTCAAGGGGTCCGGCGTGGTGATTGCCGCGAACCTGGAAAGCCGCGCCCGCAAGGCGGACCTGGACACCGACGGCGACGGCGTGGTGGATCTGACGCTGCAGCTTGGTCCGGTGATCAAGGGCACCAGTTTGCGCGACGTGGCCCCGTTCTACGACTTCAACGATTTCCGCGACCAGATCGAATTTGCCAAGCTGGGCCGCGCGATCAACGACCGGGTGTCGCCGATGGTCACCCTGCCCGAGGGCGATCTGGTCAGCCAGACGCTTGGCTTTACCGGCGCGGTCACGCTGAAATCGGCCAGCGATCCCTGGCTGGTCACCGTGATCGAGGTGACCCGGTGAGCGGCATCGGCCTGCAGGTCCGGGGTGGCGTCAAGGTCTATCCCGGCACCCGTGCCTTGAAAGGCGTGGACTTCGATCTGCGCATGGGCGCGGTCAACGTGCTGGTGGGCGAAAACGGCGCGGGCAAATCCACTCTGATGAAGGTCATCGCCGGGGTGGAAGCCCTGACCGAAGGCCAGATCCTGATGGATGGGCGCGAGGTGGTGTTCCGGTCGAAATCCGACGCGGTGGCGCACGGCATCGGCATCGTGTTTCAGGAATTGAACCTGTTTCCGAACCTGTCGGTGGCGGAAAACATCTTCATCGGCCGCGAACCCCTGCGCGCCCGGATCGACATCGACACCGCTTTTCAGCGGCAGGCCGCAGCGGCGCTGATGCAGCGGCTGGAGCAGGACATCGACCCGGATACTCCGCTTGGGCACCTGCGGGTCGGGCAGCAACAGATCGTCGAGATCGCCAAGGCGCTGGCGCAGGACGCCCGTATCCTGATCCTGGACGAGCCGACCAGCGCCCTCTCCGCCGCCGAGGTCGAGGTCCTGTTCCGCGTGATCCGCGACCTTGCGGCGGATGGCGTGGGGATCGTCTACATCAGTCACCGGCTGGACGAGCTGATCCGGATC
>JAKQLM010000342.1 GCA_029567145.1 Pseudomonadota bacterium | reverse complement strand
GTTGGCGATCTGGCTGACGTGGACCAGACCATCGCGTTTACCGAAGAAGTTCACGAAAGCACCGAAGTCGACCAGTTTCACCACCTTGCCGGTGTAGATCTTGCCGTCTTCGGGTTCCGCCACGATCGACCAGATCATGTCGTAGGCCTTCTTGATGGCCTTCTGGTCGTTCGACGCGATCTTGATCTGGCCGTCGTCGTTGATGTCGACCTTGGCACCCGAAACCTCGACGATCTCGCGGATGACCTTGCCGCCGGACCCGATCACTTCGCGGATCTTGTCGGTCGGGATCTGCATCGTCTCGATCTTCGGGGCGTATTCGCTGAAGGCTTGCGCCGAGGTCAGCGACTTGGCCATTTCGCCCAGGATGTGCAGACGGCCGTCTTTCGCCTGTTCCAGCGCCTGTTTCATGATCGCGGGGGTGATCCCGGCGATCTTGATGTCCATTTGCAGACTGGTGATGCCAGCCGAGGTCCCGGCGACCTTGAAGTCCATGTCGCCAAGGTGATCTTCATCGCCCAGGATGTCGGTCAGGACAGCCCACTTGCCGTCATCTTCCAGGATCAGTCCCATCGCCACACCGGCGACTGGGGCTTTCAGCGGAACGCCCGCGTCCATCATGGACAGGGACCCGCCGCAGACCGACGCCATCGAGGAGGAGCCGTTCGATTCGGTGATCTCGGACACGACGCGGATGGTGTAGGGGAAGTCGGTCGGGGCAGGCAGAACCGCCTGCAGCGCGCGCCAGGCCAACTTGCCGTGGCCGATCTCGCGGCGGCCAGGGCTGCCGACACGGCCAACTTCGCCAACCGAATAGGGCGGGAAGTTGTAGTGCAAGAGGAAGTTCGACCGATAGTTGCCGTTCAGCGCGTCGATGATCTGCTCATCTTCGCCCGTCCCAAGCGTGGTGACGACCAGGCCTTGCGTTTCACCACGGGTGAACAGGGCCGAGCCGTGGGCACGCGGCAGAATGCCGGTTTCCGAAGTGATCGGGCGCACGGTCTTGGTGTCGCGGCCGTCGATCCGGGTGCCGTTCTTCACGACATCGCCACGCAGAACCGCTGCTTCCAGCTTCTTGATCGCGGGATAGAGGTTCGCGTCGGCTTGGTCTTCGGCGCTCATCGCGGCCTTGATCGCATCGACGGCGGCTTCGATGGCGGTGGTCCGCTCTTGCTTGTCGCGGATCGCGAAGGCGGCGCGCATCTGCGCCTCGCCAGCGGTCTTGACCTTGGCATACAGCGCCGAGAAATCGGGCGGCGAGAAGTCGAAGGGTTCCTTGGCCGAGGTTTCGGCAAAGTCGATGATCAGGTCGATGACCGGCTGCATCTGTTCGTGGCCGAAGACGACCGCTCCCAGCATTTCTTCTTCCGTCAGCTCGTAAGCCTCGGATTCGACCATCATCACGGCGTCCTTGGTGCCGGCGATGACCAGGTCCAGACGCTGATCGGGCTTCAGACGCAGCTGCGTCATGTCGTCCATCGCCGGGTTCAGCACGTACTGGCCGTCAACGAAACCGACACGCGCGGCGCCGATCGGGCCCATGAACGGCACGCCCGACACGGTCAGCGCGGCGGAGACAGCGATCATCGCCACGACGTCCGGGTCGTTGACCAGGTCACACGACAGCACGGTCGCCATGACCAGCACTTCGTTGCGGAAGCCTTCGACGAACAGCGGGCGGATCGGCCGGTCGATCAGACGCGAGGTCAGCGTCTCTTTTTCCGACGGGCGCGCTTCACGCTTGAAGAAGCCGCCGGGGATCTTGCCGGCTGCGTAGTACTTTTCCTGATAGTGAACCGTCAGGGGGAAGAAGTCCTGGCCCGGCTTCGCATTCCGCGCGAAGGTCACGTTGGCCATAACTTGCGTTTCACCCAGCGTCGCGATCACCGACCCATCGGCCTGGCGCGCAACTTTCCCGGTTTCCAGAGTGAGCGTTTCATTGCCCCACTGGATGGATTTCTTGGTCACATTGAACATGTATCGTTTCCTCTGAGGACCCGGCCCCTGCCGGTGCCCTCGAACATCTGGCGGCCCCATTGCCGCCCATCCCCCAAATCCTTCGCACGGGCCCCGGGGGCGGACCTCACGTCACAGATGGCGGGCGCATACAGGAAAACGGCTGGGTTGGGAAGGGGCGGGGCTCATGCGGTCTTGATCCGGCCGGTGGCGACCAGGGCCACCCCGGCCAGCGTGACCACAAGACCCGCGGCCATGACACAGCCTAGCGGTTCATCGAACAGGACCCAGGCCCAAAGCATCGTGACCGGAGGGCTAAGATAGACCGTCGCCGCGACCATGGCAGGGGGACAAAGCCGCAGGAAGAAGTAGTAGATCAGCCATGCCCCCCAGGTCGCCAGCACGACCAGCCACAGCATCCCCAGCACATACCCTTGGGTCAGGGGCGGGACCAGGCCGCCGGACCACAGCGCGAACGGGGCGAACAGGGCGGCAGCCCACAGGCATTGCAGGGCCAGTCGTTGCGAAATCGTCAACGGAATGGCCGCGCGGCGTTCCTGCACGACGGTTGACAGGGCAAAGGCCAGCATTCCCAGGATCGGCAGGACGTAGGCATGCACCGGCGCGTCACCCAGCGCCAGCGCATCGGCTGACACCGCAAGCACTCCGGCCAGTGCGATCGCCGTCCCGACCCATTGCCGCCCGCCCAGCGCCTGGCCCAGCAGCGGGGCCGACAGGACCGCAATTCCCAACGGCACCAGATCGGCCATCAGGGCGACCAGGCCAGTCGGAACGCCCTCGCCAATCGCCAGGGCAAAGCCGCCAAGGTAAAGGAA
>JAKQLM010000335.1 GCA_029567145.1 Pseudomonadota bacterium | reverse complement strand
CCACACCATCGCCGAGCGGATCGGGTCGCCCCTGCGCCTCGCCTCGCCGCTTCCCGGCAAATTCACCGGCTTTTCCGCCAGCATCCTGCTGCGCGTCCCCCCATATCAGGATCCTTCAAGATGACCCTCGCCTATGCCTCTGCCCACAAGGAGCTTCACTACCTCGATCGCGCCGGGTGGCTGCGCGCAGCCGTCCTTGGCGCCAATGACGGGATCGTCTCGATCTCCTCGCTTATCGTCGGTGTCGCCGCCGCAGATCCCAACCCGACAGCCGTTCTGGTGGCTGGTGCGGCAGGCCTTGCTGCGGGGGCAATGTCGATGGCAGCGGGCGAATACGTCTCGGTCAGCTCGCAATCCGACGTCGAACGCGCCGACATCGCCCGGGAAAAGCAGGCGCTTGTCGACACGCCCGAAGCCGAAGAAGCCGAGCTTGCCTCGATCTACGAATCCCGGGGCCTGTCGCCCGAAACGGCCGCCCTGGTGGCGCGGGAATTGACGGCGAAGGACGCGCTTGCCGCCCATACCCGCGATGAGCTGGGCCTGTCCGAAGTTCACGCTGCCAACCCCTTGCAGGCTGCCTTCGCCTCGGGTGTGACCTTCACCATCGCCGCTGCCGTGCCCCTTGCCGCGGCTCTTCTGGCCCCGGCTACGCAGATCATCCCGGCAGTCGTCATCACGACACTGGCAAGCCTTGCAGCCCTTGGAGCGATTGGTGCCGTTGCAGGCGGCGCGCCGAAACTGCCAGCCACGGCCCGCGTCCTGTTCTGGGGTGCCGCCGCCATGGCGATCACTGCAGGCGTCGGCTGGGTCTTCGGCGTAAGCGTCTGACCCTGGCAGCGGCTGAGGTGTTCGGGCCGGAGAAGCGTGAACGGCAGGCGGCCCTTGCGCATTCCTGACACGCGAACGCATGGGACAAAGATCACGGCAAACGTCTCTTTCCCGCCCTTTGCGGCCCCTTGCCAGACCTTCTCTGGATGCCGGGCAAAATGAGTGCTTGCTTGCACCAGTCGAGGGCAGCGCTTTCGCCTGGGCTGGCACGCTGCGGATAGCGGCATCCTCAAGGTCAGGCGGATAGCCAAGCTTGCGCAGAATGCGCTGTGCGACGACCCGGAGCCTTGGCCGAGCGCTGTCGCGACGCGCCCGGTCGATGCTTGCGTTGGCCTTGCGGCCCGTCAGCCCGTCATGCGTGATGATCTTGGATAGGTCGTTCCCCGGCACCTGGACTGCATTTTGGCTGTCAGCCAACGCATCGAAGGGGGCGACTTCCCCGGCTGTCAGCCCCGCTTCCCCACCCATGTTGCGCGCGTTTCGGACGTCCTTGGCAAGCGCGATCAGGTCTTGCAGACCCTCGACCATGCTGACGGCGTCGGTGCGGTGGGCCGATCAGTCCAGCCGAGCAGTCGAACCCGTGGACGCTCGCCCGGACGACAGCCGGACGCTTCAGAAAGGCTGCGACGGCTTCGCTCTCGTTCAATGGCTGGTTGACGGACATCGTTTGCATCGAGGGGCTATCAAAGCCGGTGAGCCACATGTCCCGGACGATGACCAGCTTCAACGGATCCTTTGCCCGCTTGGCCGCCAGGTCGCATCGCGCCTTTCCCCCGATGTGGGATTGCCCGAGCGAGCCAACCGGGCTGGCAAGGTCAGAGCCTGTCGCTGGCACGATCCAAGTCTGCCGAATCTGCGGGACGCAGCTTTTTGACGGACTTGATGCTTGAAGCGACACGTCGCATTCAAGCGCAAATTCCATGAGGGGATTTACGACGTGTATGCGCGAGCATAGCGCATATTTCTGTTTACTCTCAAAGGGAAATGGCGGACCCGGAGCGATTCGAACGCCCGACCCTCAGATTCGTAGTCTGATGCTCTATCCAGCTGAGCTACGGGTCCGCAATAGCGGGCGATGTAGCCGCGCGTTGCGGGCAATGCAAGGGCAAATCAACCGTCCGTGTCGGTTGTCGCTTTCGGCAGGTGGATCAGGAACTCGGTCCCGTCGCTGTCGCTGCGGGCCAGCTCCAGCTGCCCGCCGTGGCCGCGCACCAGTTCGGCGGCGATGGCCAGGCCCAGGCCGATCCCGCCCTTGCGCGCACCGCCCTGGAAGGCTGCGAACAGATGCTCGCGCGCCTTGGCGGGCAGTCCGGGGCCGGTGTCGCCGACGCGGATCCACCATTCGGTCTCGTCTTCGCCGGCCGATACCTCGATGGTGCCGGGCTGGCCGGTCGCCTCGATCGCCTGGCGGGCGTTGCGGATCAGGTTGGACAGCACACGGTAGAGCTGTTCCCCATCGGCGCGCACCATCAGGCCAGAGGCGATGTCGATCAGGCAGGTGATCTGGGTTTCAGCGCCCAGGCCTTCGCCCTCGGCCACTTCGCCGACAAGGTGCGCCAGGTTCAGGCGGCGCAGCGTGGGCGACGGCTCTTCCGCCTTGCCGAAGGCCAGTGTGGATTCGCACAAGGACACCGCGCGGCTGATCGAGTTCACCAGCTTTGGCATCGACCGCGCAACGGTCGGATCGGCGCTGCCTTCGATGCGGTCGGCGAACAGTTGCGCCGTCGTCAGGATGTTGCGCAGATCGTGGCTGATCTTGGCCACCGCGCCCCCCAGCTGCGCAAGGCGTTCCTTCTGCCGCAGCGCGCTGGTCAGCTGGGTCTGCATGGACTGCAGCGCCTCTTCTGCCGCGCGCAGTTCCTCGACATCGGCATTCGGCGCGATCACCCGGCGGGCATCTTCCGGCGCTTCGGCATAGGTCTGCATGTGGCGCACCACCCGGCGGATCGGCAGGACCAGCAAACGGCGCACGGCAAGAAACAGCAGAAAGGCCGTCACGACCGAGATCAGGGCAGACAACACCAGGATGCGCAGCCCGTAATCGACCATCGCATCGCGCATCGGTTTGGTTTCGATCGTGATCTCGATCAGCGTGCCCGCATCCTGCACCGGGTATCCGATCACCCGCACGACCCGGTTGGTCGGGTCCAGAAGGCAGGCAAAGGCGTCGCGGATCAGTTCCAGCGGGCCGGTCATGCGCAGGTCGAAGGTATCGTGGATCTCTCCCGGAACGGGCGAGGACAGGACAAGCTGGCGCACCTCGTCGCGGCGCAGGACGACGTTGTAGACCTCGGCGTTCTTCAGAAGCTCGGCTTCCAGTTCCGGCATGATCATGTCTTCGGCGGCAAGCTGGGTCAGTGCCGCGATCTGCGCCTGTTTCAGCCGGGTGAGCATGAAGTCAGCGCGGAACCGGGCAATCGACGGGACGAAGATCATGATCTCGGCCAGCATGACGAAGATCACGGTCAGGATCAGGAAGCGCCCCGAAAGCGTGTTCAGAAAGCTTCTTCGTCTTGCCGACACGCTAAACTTCCTTGTCCGTCGTCACGGAACCCAACGCTGCACGAAGCGAACAACCCGCTTTAGCACAGGACTGCCGAACAGCTTGGGGCTAAAATAGGCACCCGCCGCGCGTTTGGAAACCTCTCCCAGTGTCGGATATGGCGCGATCATCCCCGCGATGGCCGACATCTTCAGCCTGGCGCCAAGGGCAAGGGCCCAGAAGCCGATCAGTTCGCCCGCCTGCGGCCCGACGATCGAGGCCCCGACCGGCCGCCCCTTGACCACCATCAGCTTGATCAGGCCCGTGGACTTGGCCTCGGCAAGGGCACGGTCGTTGTGGGCAAAGTCGGCGCGCAGGACGGTCAGGGCGCTGCCATGGGCCTGTTGCGCCTCGGTCTCGGTCAGGCCGACCTGGGCCAGTTCCGGGTCAGTGTAGGTCGCCCGCGGAATGGCACGCGGATCGGCCTTGGCCGGCAGGCCCAGGACGATCTGGCGGATGACGATCCCGGCGTGCCAGCCGGCGACATGCGTGAACTGAAGGCCGCCGGCCGCATCGCCCACCGCATAGACCCGGCGGTTCGAGGACCGGAGGCTGGCGTTGACGGTGACACCCTTGGGCGTATGGGCGATCCCGGCGGCGTCCAGGTTCAGGCCGTCCAGCGCCACCTTGCGGCCGACGGCCATCAGGATGTGGCTGCCGGTGACCTGCCTGCCGTCCGCCAGCGTGACCTCGACCGCCCCCGGCCCGCCCGACAGGCGCACGACGCCCTGCCCTTCGATCAGGCTGATCCCTTCGGCCTGCAGCTGGGCTGTGACCACGGCGGCCAGTTCCGGGTCGTCGCGGCCAAGGACCTTTGCCCCTTCGACGACGGTGACCTTGCAGCCCAGGCGGCGATGCGCCTGCGCCATTTCGACGCCGATCGGCCCGCCGCCGATGACGATCAGATGATCCGGCCGATCCCGCAGATCGAAGATGGTTTCATTGGTCAGGTAGGGCGTCTTTTCTGCCCCCGGGATCGGCGGCACAAAGGGCCGCGAGCCGGTGGCGATGACAAAGCGCCGGGCGCGGATGATGTGGTCGCCCGCCTGAACGTCGCGGTCCGAAGTAAAGCGGGCAAAGGCCCGGATCACGGTGCAGCCCAGGCTCTCGAACCGGTCCTGGCTGTCGACCGGGGCGATCTGGGCGATGACGGCGGCGACGTGATCCTTGACCATGCCAAAGTCGACCTGCGGCGGATGTGCCGCCACGCCCCGAAACCCGCGCCGCTGCGCCTCGGCGGCCTTGGCGGCGGCAATCAGCGCCTTTGATGGCACGCAACCAGAGTTCAGGCAGTCGCCGCCCATCTCTCCGGCCTCGATCAGCACGACGCGGGCGCCCATCTGCACCGCGCCCGCGGCCACGGACAGACCGCCGGACCCCGCCCCGATCACGCAGATGTCGGTCTTGATGTGCATGTCATACCCCTTTGCGAAGCAGCTTCAGCGCGATCGGCAAACCCGCCAGCGCGGCCAGGCCCAAGATCGGCAGCAGGATCGACGGCGAGAAGATCACGCCAAGGTCCGGCACCTCGCCCGCGGCAAACACATCGCCCAGCCCCGACCCCACCGAGGTAAACACGAACGCCCCCGGAATGATCCCCAGAAACGTCGTGGCGGCATAGACGGACAGACGGGTGCCGGTGAAGGCGGGGATCAGGTTGGCCAGAAAGAACGGCACGGCCGGCACGATCCGCATCAGCAAAAGGACCGACCATTCGTTCCGGCGCAGGCCCGCAATCAGCCGGGCGACCTTGCCGTCCCCCGATTGCAGCCGGTCCGAAAGCCGGGTCCCAAAGCCCGAGCGCGCGGCAAGAAAGATCAGTACCGCCCCCAGCGTCGCCCCTATGACGTTGTAGAACACGCCGGGAAACAGCCCGAACAGGAACCCGCCCGTCAGTGTCGCCACTGTGCCACCGGGCAGGCTAAGCGCCACGATGGCGACATATGCCACCAGAAACGTGGCGACCGTGGCCAGGTAATGCGCGTCGCGAAAGGCGATCAGCGTCTCATGGTGGCGGACCAGAGTGTCAAAGCTCAGCTGGTCGCGAAAGAACACGGCCCCGGTGACGGCAACCAGCAGGATCGCCAGAATCGGCAGCTTGCGCGACCACCCGGCGCGGGGGTCGGCATCGACAGGGGTCTCGACCGGCATGAGGTTCGACTTTCCAAGCGTAGGCGGGCCTTGCACAGGCGGGGACCATGGCCCAAGGAAACGTCGCTGCACAGGGGGATCACGCCCCATTGATCCAAAGCCGTGCCGCTGACCGCCTGCTGAAACATTTCCGACGGTCGCGCGCAGAAATGTTGCAGGAATTCCGCGCCCAATGCGTTGACTTGCCCTTCCCCCCCCCGTAAAGGACGGGCTTCAAGTTACAGGCCCTCGAATCCGCCGGGTTTGGGTCACGTCTTATGGAGAGCCGCGATGAAGCGCACCTTTCAACCGTCGAACCTGGTTCGCAAGCGCCGCCACGGGTTTCGCTCCCGCATGGCCACCAAGAACGGCCGTCTGGTTCTGGCCGCTCGCCGCGCCAAGGGCCGTCACAAGCTGACCGCCTGATCGCGCGCCCTGCGGGGCGTCGGGGTAGCGACATGACACCGCCGGAAACCCATGGGGAAGGCCACAGCGCCGGTTCACCTGCGGGATTCCCGGCGGTTTCCGTTTGCGTGCTTCGCAAGCGATCCGACTATCTTAAGGCCGCCAGCGCGCGGCGACAGGGAACAAACGGGTTCCTGCTGCAGGCCCGGGACCGGGCCGATGGCCAACCCGGAATCCGCATCGGCTTCACCGCCTCAAAGAAGATCGGCAATGCCGTCCTGCGCAACCGCGCCAAGCGGCGGTTGCGCGCTTTGGCGCGCGAGGTGCTGACCGGGCTTGCCCGTCCGGGATGGGACTATGTGCTGGTCGCCCGGCCCGAGGTGACGGTGACCCGCCCCTACGCCGATCTGCAGGGCGATCTGGAACAGGCGCTGGCCAGCGTGCATCGCGCGCGCGGCGACCGCCCGCAATGACCCCGCTGGCCAAGGTCCTGGCCCTTCCCGTCCGGGCCTACCGTCTGGTCCTGTCACCCTGGGTCGGTCATGGCTGCAGGTTCCAGCCCACCTGCTCGGCCTATGCGCTGGAGGCGCTGGACCGGCACGGGGCGCTGAAGGGCGGCTACCTGACCGCGCATCGCATCTGCCGCTGTCATCCCTGGGGCGGACATGGCTATGACCCGGTCCCCGGGGCCGATCCCGATCACGACGCCGGTCGTTAGCGTCGGAATTTTCGAAAATTCCGGACCGATTTCTTTGAAGAAATCGGCCCCTTACTCCAGCGTAGCGATCAGCGCCCTCAGGGTTTCGATGCCCTCGCCCTTTTCGGAACTGGTCACCACGATCTCGGGGTAGGCCGCCGGATGCTTGGCCAGCGCGCCCTTGACCTGCTCGATCACGGCGTCCCGCTCGACCTTGTTGATCTTGTCGACCTTGGTCAGCACCGCCTGAAAGGTCACGGCGCTGCGGTCCAGCAGGGTAAGGATCTCGTCATCCACCGCCTTGACCCCATGCCGCGCGTCGATCAGCACGAAGGCGCGGCGCAGGGTCTGGCGACCCGCAAGGTACTGCTTCAGCAGCGCCTGCCATTTGGCGACGATGGCGACCGGAGCCTCGGCATAGCCATAGCCGGGCAGGTCGACCAGATAGCGCGCCTCGCCCAGGGCGAAGTAGTTGATTTCCTGCGTGCGGCCCGGCGTGTTCGACGCCCGCGCCAAGGTCTTGCGCCCGGTCAATGCGTTGATCAGGCTGGACTTGCCGACGTTCGAGCGCCCGGCAAAGCAGACCTCCACCCGGTCCGCCGGGGGCAGGCCGGGCATCGCCACCACGCCCTTCACAAAGGTCACCGGCCCGGCGAACAAAAGGCGCCCCGTCTCGCGGTCTTCGTCCTCGGGCTCGGCGGCCAGCGAAAATGTCATGCTCATCTGCGGACCTCATCACCCAGGGCTACGGTGCCGCTGCCGATCACCCGGGCGAACACCCCGAAATCGGTGTGGCCGAACTGCGAGTCCAGCGCGGCCATCGTATCGGCATCCTGCAAACCGGTCACCGGGCTCGCCCCGGTCGCGCGGCAGCGTCCGATCGGTTCTTCGACCCGCAGGCGGGCGGTGCCGATGGTGATCACTTGCCCGATCAGGTCCAGTTCGGCCCAGGGCGCATACCCGTCGACCCAGATGTTGCCCCGAAAGCGGTGCAGCGACAGGTCCTGCCCCATGCGCGCCGACAGGTCGGCCAGCGACGGAACCGAGTTGATCGACACCAGTGGCTGATCCTGATCGGTGAAGGCCTGCCCCGGAAGGCTGACCACCTGCGCAGGCTCGGGGCGGTTTTCCGGCCACAGGGGGCGCAGCCAGTCGATCAGCCGGGCGGCATCCGCCGGGTCATCGGGGCGGAAACGGGCGGTCTCGCGCCGGGGATGTGACAAGGTCACCTGCCGCGCATCGGGGTCCGACTGGCACGTAATCGCCATGAGATCGGCCGAGGCCCAGCCGCGCAGGAACTGAAGTTTCGACGCCCAGGCCAAAGGGTCAGACAGACGCGCAGCGGCGTGGGCCACGGCCCAGACCCGGTCGAACGGAAAGGCCGCGCCTTCCGTCAGCGCGGCCATTTCGACCTGTTCGAACCCGGCGGACTTGATCGGGTGGCGCACCAGGTGGGCCACCCTGCCTATCGTCGCCGCGGTCACTTCTTGCCCTTTTTCGGCGGCACCGGGACCGGGGTGGCGACCTTGGCCTCGGCCTTGGCGGCCTTGGCGGCGCGGATGTTGCCAAATATGTCGGGCCGCTTTCCGTGGCTCCACATGATCAGGTACTGCTGCACGAAGGTGATCGTGTTGTTGGTGATCCAGTAGACCACCAGACCGCTGGCAAAGCCGCCCAGCATGAACATGAATACCCAGGGCATCCAGGCAAAGATCTGCTGCTGCACCGGGTCCGAGGGCGCCGGGTTCAGCTTCTGCTGCAGCCACATGGTGATGCCCAGCAGGATCGGCAGCACGCCGATGAAGATCAGGTGCAGGAACGATCCGGTGACCGGGGCGTCCCACGGCAGAAGGCCGAACAGGTTGTAAAGCGACGAGGAATCCGGCGCAGAGAGGTCGTTCAGCCAGCCAAAGAACGGCGCATGGCGCAGTTCGATGGTGACGAAGATCACCTTGTAGAGCGCAAAGAAAATCGGGATCTGGATCAGGATCGGCAGGCAGCCCGCGGCCGGGTTCACCTTCTTGTCCTTGTAAAGCTGCATCATCTCGCGCTGCAGCTTCTGCTTGTCCTCGCCCGTGCGCTCTTTCAGCGCCTCCATTTCCGGCTGAAGCTCTTTCATCCGGGCCATCGAGACGTAGGACTTGTAGGCCAGCGGCAGGACCAGGAATTTCAGGAAGAAGGTCAGCCCGATGATCGCCAGGCCCATGTTGCCGATAAGCTGGTTCAGCCAGTGCAGGACGGCAAAGATCGGCTTGGTCAGGAAGAAGAACCAGCCCCAGTCGATGCTGTCCAGAAAGCCCGCAATCCCACCTTCGGTCTCGTAGGCGCGGATCGTGGCCCATTCCTTAGCCCCGGCGAACAGCTGGATGGTCGATGTCGTCTCGGCGCCGGCGGCAAGGCTGACGGCAGCGGGGCGCACGTCGGCCAGGTATTCGTTGCGGGCGGGATCGTATTTCAAGACCTGCTTGTACGGCTTGCCCTGTTCGGGAATCAGGGTGGTCATCCAGTAATGGTCGGTAAAGCCGACCCAGCCGTCCGTGGTCGCCGACGTCACCTGTGCGGGCAGGCCTTCGGTGGGATCAACCTCAAAGGCGGTCAGGTCGTCGTAGTCGGTTTCCGTCAGCTCACCATCGGCCCGCTGCACCGCGCCTTCATGGACGACAAAGATGTTCTGCAGCTTGGGCAACCCGCGCCGGGCGATCAGGCCGTACGGTTGCAGCGTGACGGTCGCCGCCGAGCCGTTGGTGACCGTGTCGGTGACAGAGAACATATAGTCCTTGTCCACCGAAATCACCCGGCTGAAGGTCAGGCCCTTGGTGTTCGACCAGGTCAGCGTCACCGGCTGATCCGGGGCCAGCGTGCTGCCGCTGGCCAGGGTCCATTCGGTCATCGCGCCGGGCACGTCGCTTGCGTCCAGCCCGGTGCCGTTCACCCAGCCGAACAGCGTATAGTAGGCCAGGTCCTGCCCCACCGGGGTCAGAAGCCGGACGGTCGCCGAACCCGGCTCCAGCGTCTCGCGGTAGGTCTTCAGCGACAGATCGTCGATCCGCCCGCCCTGCAGCGAGATGGTGCCGCCCAGTTTCGGCGTGTCGATGGTCAGGCGCGGGGCTTCGGGCACCGGCTCCACCGCCTGCGCGTCGCCTGTCGAGGCGTCGGCTGTGGCGGCAACGTCGGTCCCGGCCTGTTCGGCCGTGGTCGGCGTCGTCAGGTCGACGGGCGGCTCCTGCGGCGGGAAAAAGACGAACCAGACAAGCATCACGGCGGCGGACAATACCATCGCCAGGATCAGGTTCTTGTTATTCTGTTCTTCCATCGGCCCGCCACCCAAGCATGATCAGGGATCAGCGGTGCTTCAACGACAGGGGCAGGCAAAGGTCAAGCGCTTTCGCCCTGCGACAGGGGACGCCCGCGATCAATTCGCAGCGCGGCGCGCCTGTCCCAAGGGTGCCGCCCCCATGCCGACACCGATCCGCAGGGCCCGGTCCAGCCGTTCGCGGTGCTGTCGCAGCCACAGCGCAAGGTCGTCCGCTGGCATCGGGCGGGCCAGGACAAAGCCCTGAACATGGCCGCAGCCCAGTTGCGCCAGCATGGCGTGTTCGCCCTGGGTTTCCACGCCTTCGGCCAGTGTGTCCAGCCCAAGCTGCTCGGCCAGGGCTAGCACGGCGGTCACGAATTTCTGTTGGTCCCGGTCGGTATCGACGTTGCGCACGAAACTGCGGTCGATCTTCAGCCGGGTAAGGTTGAACCGGCGGATCGTGGTGATCGAGGCGTTGCCGGTGCCGAAATCGTCCAGATCGATTCCGCAGCCAAGGTCGGCAAGCCGGGCAATGACGTGGGCGATACTGTCGTCGCCAGATTGCGCGACGACCGATTCCAGCACTTCGACGGTCAGGCGGGACGGTGTCAGCCCATGCCTGTCCAGCGCCCAGCGCATCCGGTCGGGAAGCTGGCCGTCGCCAAGGTCGCGCGCTGTCAGATTGACCGACACGGCCGGTATCCGCACCCCAAGCGCATCGGTGGCGGCCAGCAGGGCAAGCCCTTGATCCAGCATCACTTCCCCAAGCTGGTCTATCAGTTCCGTGCCGTCGATGGCGGGCAGAAAGTCGCCGGGGCCAAGCAGGCCGCGATCAGGATGATGCCAGCGCGCCAGCGCTTCGACCCCCGTCACCTCGCCGCTGTCGGTGCTGACCTGGGGCTGGAAATAGGCGCGGATTTCCCCTGCTTCCACCGCCGCCGCAAAACGGGCACGCAGCGCATCGCGGGCCTGGCGGACCTGCGCAAGGTCGGGGGTAAAGGCCCGCAGTGCCGCCGGGCGGTGCCGCATGGCTTCGTCCGCCGCGATCTGCGCGGCATCAAGGATCGCACGGCCACCCGCCCCCGGCACGCTGCGCGCCGGGCAGAACCCGACCGAGCAGGTCAGTTGGACCGCGCCGCCCTGCAACTGCATCGGCTGTTGGACCACCAGCTGCATACGGCCTGCGATGCGCAACATCGCCTCCAGGTCCAGGCGAAGCGTCGGACCAAGGGCGACGGCCAGACTGCCATCTTCCAGCGCATAGAGCCGGTCGCCGGGCCGCATCGCCCCGCGCAGTCGGCTGATCGAGGCGGCCAGGATTTCGGACTGGCGAGCCCGGCCAAGCCGGTCGCACAGGCGCAGGGAATCGTCGAATTGCAACACGATGCAGCCGGTTGACGCCCCCGTAGGGGCCCCGTCCCGCAGCGCGCGATCCAGCGCTGCCCCGACCTGATCGCACACTGGCAGGCTGTCGGACAGGCTGGTCGTGCGCTGGACCCAGACCACCAGACCGGACAGGACCAGCGCCGCCGCGATGACACCGGACGGCCCGCCAAGCCACAGCGCGCCCAGGATGAAGGCCGGAAGAAACAACAGGACGTTCGGCCGTTTCAGGCGATCCGCGACAGTCGCGACGGACAGGGTCATGCAGCTTTCCCCCCAATTGGGCCCGCGGTGTTCACGCCGCGTTCTTCGGGGTCAAGCTAGGCGAATGTTCCTGATCAGTTCCTTAACGCTCAGCCGAAAGTTGCGAAGAATTTTCGCTATCTGCCAGAGAGAGTCCCGCACTGGCGGCCACCAGCCCGGCAAAATCGAACAACTCGGGATCGGCCAGATGCGAGGGGCGCACGTTCATCAGCGACCGGAACATGATCTGACGACGCCCGGGCGAGCGTATTTCCCAATCGTCGAGAAGCCGTTTCACCTGCGCGCGCTGCAACCCCTCCTGACTGCCGCACAGATCGCAGGGGATGATCGGATAGCCCATTCCGGCCGCAAACTTCGCGCAATCCGACTCGGACACAAAGGCCAGGGGGCGGGCGACGAACAGATCGCCGTCCTCGTTCAGAAGGCGGGGGGGCATGCTGGCAAGACGCCCGCCATGGAAGAGGTTCATGAAAAACGTTTCAAGGATATCATCGCGATGGTGGCCAAGGATGACGGTCGAACACCCCTCTTCGCGCGCGATCCGGTAAAGATTTCCGCGCCTGAGACGCGAACACAGCGAACACATCGTGCCGCCCGGCTTGATCTTGTCGATCACGACGGAATAGGTGTCCTGATAGTCGATGCGATGCGGGACGCCCATTTTCGTCAGGAATTCCGGCAGGATAGTCGCCGGAAAGCCGGGCTGGCCCTGATCCAGGTTGCAGGCCAGAAGGTCCACCGGCAAGAGGCCGCGCCACTTCAGCTCGTGCAGGATCGCAAGCAGGGTATAGCTGTCCTTGCCCCCGGAAAGACAGACCAGCCAGCGGTCACCGGCACGGGTCATGCCGTAGGTGTCGATCGCCTCGCGCACCTGTTGCACCAGACGTTTGCGCAGCTTGCGGAACTCTACCCCCTTGGGGGCACCGTGGAAGAGCGGGTGGATGTCGTCGTCGGAGTCGTCAAGCATGCCCATGCCTTTCAGGATGCGCCCTTATGCCAGAGCGACAGGTCAAGGCAAAGGCTTTGGACCGGGGGCGGTTCGGTGGTAGTCTGGCGAGGCATTTGAACCGACCCGATTGGAGGCTTTGGCGATGGATTACATCTTCTGTGCCCGCAACACATCCGGCGGGGCGTTCGGGACCAATCCCGGACCGACGAAATTCCTGGAAATCCCCGCAATTGCCAGCAGCCACAAGCCGGACATGGCGATTGCGCGCGGCGACTGGTTCCGCAAGGTCATCGACATTGCCAGGACCGGGACCGATCCGCTTGGCCGTCCGACCGGCGAAGTGCTGATCTATATCCACGGCTTCAACACCGATCTGCCACTGATCCTGAAGCGGCATCGACTGATCCGAAAGGGGCTGGACTCGCTGGGCTATGCCGGAGCGGTGGTCAGTTTCGACTGGCCCTGCGCCGATACCGCGTTGAATTATCTGGAGGATCGGACCGACGCCAAGCTGACGGCCCTTCGGCTGGTGACCGACGCCGTCGTGCCCTTTGCCCGCATCCAGGCCCCGGATTGCGCGATCAGCACGCATGTCCTGGCGCATTCGATGGGGGCGTTTGTCCTGCGTGAGGCGTTTGACGATGCCGACGACCGCCCGGCACTGGTGCAGCATGGCTGGTCCTTGGGGCAGGTGATGCTGCTGGCCGCCGATGTCAGCGCCGATTCGATGGGGCCGTCGGCGGTCAGTGCGTCGCTGTACCGGCACTGTGTGCGGCTGACGAATTATGCCAACCCCTTTGACGCCGTCCTGTCGATATCCGGGGCCAAGCGGGTGGGCGTGGCCCCAAGGGTGGGGCGGATCGGACTGCCGGCAAGCGCTCCGTCAAAGGCGGTGAATGTCGATGTCGGGGTCTACTACGACGAGCGGCGCGAGGATTTCGCCGGGCTGGCCAACGCCGACCACTGTTTTCACTTCCAGTCGCCCGAGATGCTAAAAGACATCTACCTTACGCTTCTGGGAGAGGTGGACCGGGCCTCGATCCCGACCCGGTACGAGCGGGACGGCAAGCTGTATCTGCGGCCCTGAAAGGTGGTTAGGAAAGCGTGAAGGCGGTCAGATCGGGCGGTTCAGCGGCTGGGGCCCGATGGCCCCGAAACCCCTTGAATCGTTGGGTTAATTCTTGCACTTTTCGAACATTCCGGCTGTCTGCCTTGTGTCTGGCATCTGTCTGGCATCTGTACAGACGCACGGCGGGCGCAGCGGGCGTTAACCTTGTCCTGCGAATCAGGAAACGTGCGCTGTAGCACAGCCTACGCTGCGGGAGGACGACGGGGCCCAGCACGCAGCGGGGCGTCAGACGTGCTGCGCGCCGTTCACCTCGATCTCGGCACCCGAGATGTAGCTGGACTGGTCCGAGCACAAGAACCAGATCACGTCCGCCACTTCTTTCGGTTGACCCAGACGCTGCATCGGCAGCTTTTCGACAATCTTGTCGGTGCCGGGCGACAGAATCGCGGTTTCGACCTCGCCCGGGGCGATGGCGTTGACGCGGACGCCAAGCGGGCCGAAGTCATGCGCCATTTCGCGGGTCAGCGCGGCCAGGGCGGCCTTGGACGTGGCATAGGCCGCGCCGGCAAAGGGATGCACCCGGACCCCGGCGATCGAGGTGACGTTGACGATGGCACCCTTTGTCGCGGTCAGTTCCGCCTGCAAGCCGCGCGCAAGGATCACGCTGGCGAAGAAGTTGACGTGGAAGACATGCCCCCAGGTCCGCAGGTCAGTGTCCAGCGTGGACAGCCGCTTGCCCCCCGGCCCCTTGGGGCTGATCCCGGCATTGTTGACCAGCGCGTGAACCCGGCCGTTGACCTTGGCCTTGATCGTCTCGATGGCGGCGATGGTCTTGTTCGGATCGGCAAGGTCGATCTCGATGTGGTTTTCCTCGGCATCGGGCCAGGGGCAGCGCGGATCGAACGGCTGGCGCGAGCAGGTCAGGACGCGCCAGCCCTCGGCCGAGAAGCGCTTGACGGTGGCGTGACCGATGCCCCGGCTTGCGCCTGTCAACACCAGGGTTTTCTGTTCGGTCATCGGGGGCTCCTTCTGCCGGTGCAGGCTACGCTACCCGATGGGGAAGGCAAGGCTTGGCCGAATGGTCTTGGCGGGAGGGCGGAAAAGCCGTATGGGCGCAGTAGCCGGAGGTGCCCATGAAACAGCAGACCCTGACCGTTGAAGACGCCAAGACGACCGCCAAGATGCTGTCCGAGGCCCTGCCCTATCTGCAAAGGTTCGAGGGCGCGGTGGTGGTGGTCAAGTTCGGCGGCAATGCCATGGGCGACGATGCGGCAATGGCGGAATTCGCCCGCGACATCGTGCTGATGAAGCAGGTCGGCGTGCATCCGGTGGTGGTGCATGGCGGCGGGCCGATGATCAACGAGATGCTGGAAAAGCTGGGGATCAAGTCGGAATTCGTGCGCGGCAAAAGGGTGACCGACAAGGCCACGGTGCAGGTCGTCGAGATGATCCTGTCGGGCCTGGTGAACAAGCGGATCGTGCAGGCGATCATGGATGCCGGGGGCCGGGCCGTGGGCATCTCGGGCAAGGACGACGACCTGATGGTCTGCGAGGCGGATGACCCCGAACTGGGCTTTGTCGGACGCCCGATCGAGATGAACGTGCAGGTGCTGCGCGACCTTTACAGGGCGGGGATCATCCCGGTGGTCGCTCCGGTCGCGACGGGGATGAAGGACAACGAGACGTTCAACGTCAACGGCGACACGGCGGCAGGGGCGATTGCGGGGGCCTTGCAGGCGGACCGGCTGCTTTTGCTGACCGACGTGCCGGGAGTGAAGGATGCCAGCGGCCAGGTGATGACCAGCATCACGCCCGAAGAGATTCGCCAGATGACGCGGGACGGTGTGATTTCGGGCGGGATGATCCCCAAGACCGAAACCGCGCTGAAGGCGATTGACGAAGGCGTGCGGGCGGTGACGATCCTGGATGGCAAGGTGCCGAACGCCAGCCTTCTGGAGCTGTTCACCGACCACGGCGCGGGGAGCCAGATCCGCAGCACCGAGCCACGGGTCAAGCCGGTCCGGCGGTAGGGCGGGCGATTTCTTCGAAGAAATCGCGCCGGAGCCTTTGAAGGCTCCGGTCCGGAATTTTCGAAAATTCCGGCGCTTAATGCCCCAGGATCTGGCTGAGGAACAGCTTGGTCCGGTCGGACTTCGGATTGCTGAAGAATTCCTTCGGTTCGTTCTGTTCGACGATCTGGCCCTGGTCCATGAAGATCACCCGGTTCGCCACGGCCTGGGCAAAGCCCATCTCGTGCGTGACGCAGATCATCGTCATGCCTTCTTCGGCGAGCTGGATCATGGTGTCGAGGACTTCCTTGATCATCTCGGGGTCAAGGGCGCTGGTCGGCTCATCAAACAGCATGATCCGCGGCCGCATGCACAAGCTGCGCGCGATGGCGACGCGCTGCTGCTGGCCTCCCGAAAGCTGGCCGGGATACTTGTGCGCCTGTTCCGGGATCTTGACCTTTTGCAGGAAGTACATCGCGGTTTCCTCGGCCTCTTTCTTCGGGACCTTGCGGACCCAGATCGGCGCGAGCGTCAGGTTTTCCAGGATCGTGAGGTGCGGAAACAGGTTGAAGTGCTGGAACACCATCCCGACTTCACTGCGGACCTTGTCGATGTTCTTGAGGTCGTTGGTCAGTTCGGTCCCGTCGACGATGATCTGGCCCTGCTGGTGTTCCTCCAGCCGGTTGATGCAGCGGATCAGCGTCGATTTGCCGGACCCTGACGGCCCGCAGATGACGATTCGTTCGCCGCGCATGACGGTCATGTTGATGTCGCGCAGGACGTGGAACTGGCCGTACCATTTGTTCATGCCGGCGATCTGGATCGCGACTTCGTCGGTGACCTGCATTTTTGCTGCTTCAGCCATGATGGTTCCTTACCGGTGATCGGTCTTCAGCTTGCGTTCGAGATACATCGAGTACCGCGACATGCCGAAGCAGATGAGAAAGAAGATGGTGCCGACAAAGATGTAGGGCTCCCAGTAGATGCCCTTCCAGTTGATGTCGGCGCGGACGATCTGGGTCACGCCTTTCAGGGGGTCCATCAGGCCGACGAAGGCGACCAGCGTGGTGTCCTTGAAGAGCCCGATGAAGGTGGAGACGATGGCGGGGATCGAGACCTTGAGCGCCTGCGGCAAGATGATCAGCCGCTGCGCGCGCCAGTAATCAAGGCCCAGCGCGTCGGCGGCCTCGTACTGGCCGCGTGGCAGGGCGGCGAGGCCACCGCGGATCACCTCGGCCAGGTAGGCGGCGGCGAAGAAGGTGACGAGGATGATCACGCGCAGGATGATGTCGAAGTTCGTCCCCGGCGGCAGGAAGTACTGCAGCAGAAGCGAGGCGGTGAAGAGCAGCGTGATCAGCGGGACGCCGCGGATGAACTCGATGAAGCCGACCGACAGGGTCTTGACGATCAGCATGTCGGACTGGCGGCCCAGGGCGAGAAGGATGCCGATGGGCAAGGAGAAGCTGATCCCGGTCACGCCGATCACGATGGCCAGAAGAAAGCCGCCGAACTGGTCGGAGTTGATGGACTGCAGGCCGAACGGCAGGGCGGACTGGATCTCGCTGACCAGCGGCGCGTCAAGATAGAGCCACCACAGGACAGCGGCCACGACGCCCGCCCCCGCAGCCGGGGCCAGGCCGATGAAGGGCGACGCAAGACGGAAAACGGCGTAAAGGACGCCGAACCCGGCCATGGCGACGATGGGCGACCAGATCGGCCCGCCCCACAAGAGCCAGAAGCACAGGGCCGGGTAGATCAGCGTGACCCAGATCAGCTTGCCGGGCATGACCTGCACCAGCGCCAGAAGCGCTGCAACGACCAGGATCGCGGCGGCGAAGACCAGCCCGGGCGCGGCGGCAAGGTAAAGCGTGACCAGAAGGAACGCCGCGACAGCCCCAAGCACGATGGTCAGGTTGCGCTTTTGCCCCGAGAACAGGACCGGGGCCAGCGCGGCGAACAGGAAGCCAAAGGCAAGGATCGGCCGCCACCACTGATCCGGCGGGTAGAAGCCGAACAGGAACGCGCCCCACCATTCGCGGATCATCGCCCAGCAGGCGCCGGTTGCGCCGGGGCCTGCCGAGGCCTCGACGATCTGGCGGCATTCGGTCAGGGACGACGCGGTCCAGACCGAATTCAGCCACCACGGCAGCGACGCGGCGATCAGCCAGACGATCGCCGCAAGGCCGGCCAGCGTCAGCGCGATGTTGAAGGGGGTCGAGAACAGGTTTTCCCGCAGCCATTTGACCGCGCCGCGTTCGGTGATCGGCGGGGCCATCGGCGGCAGCATCTCGGTTCGGGCGAAGTGCTGGTCCATCTTAACGCGCCTTCAGCTGAACGGAACGATTGTACATGTTCATCAGCGCCGAGATCGTGAGGCTGATGGTGAGATAGATCAGCATCATCAGGAGCATGCACTCCAACTCGCGGCCGGTCTGGTTCAGGGTGATGCCGCCCAGCGTGCCGCGCAGGTCAAGGTAGCTGACCGCGATGCCAAGCGAAGTGTTCTTGGTCAGGTTCAGATACTGGCTGATCAAGGGCGGAATGATGACCCGCAGCGCCTGCGGCAGGATGATCAGGTTCATCGTGCGCCCGGGGCGAAGGCCAAGGGCGAAGGCCGCCTCGCTTTGGCCCCGGCTGATCGCCTGGATCCCGGCGCGGACGATTTCGGCAATGAAGGCGGCGGTGTAGAGGGTCAGCGCGACCACCATGGCGGTGAAGCTGTGCGCGACAAGGATGCCGCCCTGGAAGTTGAAGCCCTTGAGGACCGGCACTTCCATCGGGACAAAGGACTGGAACGACGGATCAAGGTTCAGAGAGTCAAAGACGGTGGTCCAAAGCACCGGGCCGATCATGAACAGCCAGATGCCGCCAAGGACCACCACCCCGACCACGCGGACGATTTGCCCCAGGAACACGGGAAAGGCCGCCGTCGCCACGCGCAGCGCGGTCCAGACGCCGATCAGCACCAGCCCCAGCAATGCCAGCCGGGCCAGGAAGCCGACCGCGAACATCCAGCCCGCGCCAATGACGAACACCGCCAGCGTCGGCAGGACTGCAATGGCCAGGATGGTCCAGCCCGAAACCGGGTCGACGCCTTCCTCTTGCAGGCGGCGGACCGAGGTGCGGTTGACGAACCAGGCGGTCACAAGGCTGCCGACAAGCACGGCAAGCACGGTCCACAGCTCCCACCCTGCGATCGGCAGGGCGACGTTGGTGCCCCGGTTCGTGACCGCCATGCTGTCCCACAGCATCATCGAGGCGTCCGGTGCCTCTCCGGACGCTTTTGGCTTGAAGGCGTTCGGGGCCGGGGTCGTTTCGGACAGAAGGACATAGGACAGCAGGATCCACAGCAAGAGCGGCACGTTGCGGAACATCTCGACGTAGACGGTCATCAGGCGGCTGACGAGCCAGTTCTTCGACAGCCGCAGGACGCCGATCAGCACGCCAAGGATCGTGGCGAAGATGCAGCCGACGAAGGCGACGACCAGCGTGTTGATCAACCCGACCAGAAGCGCGCGGAAATGCGTGCTGTCATTGGTGTAGGGGATCAGTTGCTGGCCAATGTCATAGCCTGCACGTTGCCAGAGAAACCCGAAGTTGAACTCTTTGCCGCGGGCCGCAAGGTTCTGGGCGGTGTTGTTCAAAAGCCAGGCCACCGCCATCGCGAACAGCACCAGCACCACGACCTGAATCGTGTAGGACCGGTAACGCGTGTCGTAGACCAGCATCGAGAGCCGAAAGCCATCTTTCGGCGCGTCCGTTGCCATTGCCATGGCTTCCCCCTGTTTCCCGGTAGACGGCCCCGGTTTGCCCGGTGGCGGCGGGGTCTGAAGCCCCTGGTCTGTCAGGTTGTCATTGATTGGAAAGCGGGGGCGCCTTGCGGCACCCCCGTGTCAGGCTCAGCGCAGGGGCGGAGCGTACTGCAGCCCACCCTGGGTCCACAGCGCGTTCAGGCCGCGGGCCAGGTTGATCGTGGTGCCTTCGCCGATGTTGCGGGCGAAGATTTCGCCATAGTTGCCGACGGCGGCAATCGCGTTTTTGAAGGCGGCGTTGTCGACGCCCATCTTGACGCCCATGTCACCCGAAGACCCCAGGAGACGCTTGACCTCTTCGTCGGTGGTCGACGCAAGCACTTCCTCGATATTGGCCGAGGTGATGCCCTTTTCTTCGGCGATCAGCAGCGCAAAGTAGGTCCAGCGGACCACATCGCCCCACTGGCTGTCGCCGTGACGGACGACCGGGCCAAGGGGTTCCTTCGAGATGATTTCCGGAAGGATGATGTGGTTTTCGGCATCCGGCATGGTCGCACGGCTGGCGGCCAGGCCCGAAGCGTCGGTGGTGTAGGCGTCGCAGGCCCCGGCCAGGTACTGACGCTGGGCTTCCGAGTCGTCGGCCACGGTGACGGGCTGGTAGGCGATGTTGTTCTGCTTGAAGAAGTCAGCCAGGTTCAGTTCGGTCGTGGTGCCGGTCTGGATGCAGACGGTCGCGCCGTCCAGTTCCTTGGCGGACGAAACGCCGAGGTCCTTCTTCACCATGAAGCCCTGGCCGTCGTAGTAGTTCACGGCCACGAAATCCAGCGCCAGTTCGGTATCGCGCGAGTAGGTCCAGGTCGAGTTGCGGACCAGAACGTCGACTTCGCCCGACTGCAGCGCGGTGAACCGGGTTTCGCCGGTCGTGGGCACGAACTTGACCTTGCTCGCATCGCCCAGAACCACAGCGGCCAGCGCGCGGCACAGGTCGACGTCAAAGCCGGTCCAGTTGCCGCTTGCGTCCGGGGTGCCGAAGCCGGTCAGACCGGTGTTCGACCCGCAGATCAGCTCGCCACGCGCCTTGACGTCATCCAGGGTCGCCGCGCCGGCCAGACCCGCGATCAACGTTGTGGCCGCGAGAGTGCCGAAGAATACGGATTTTTTCATTCTTACCTCTTCCTGAGTTAGCGGCCTTCTGAGGGCCGCGTTTTATGGGGCCGGGTGATCCCCTCATCCCGGCGAAGACTGTTGGAGGTGAGCCTCTCCCAGTGCTGGACAGTTTCAACCAATGCGGTTTGAAAGGTCAAGCCGCTGACGCCACAATCGGGAAAAACGCTTGTTTTCGAGGCGTTGGCCCGGCATTTTGGCTGACTTGCAGGCAGAAGCGCCGGACAGGGGCGAACTTGTTACCCGCACAATGCAAAGAATCGGTCTGCCTGAAGGAAGGCTGCGTGCTTCAGGGCGACGATTTCGGCGGCTTCCCAATCCTCGCCCCACTCTTCGATCTGCCAGTCTTCGTCGATCCGGCTCAGGCTCCAGGCCTGATCCGTGGTCAGCCGACCCCGGGTCAGGGCAAGCGCAAGGACCAGCGAGCCCGAGATGGCGACAAGGTCGTGGAAGGCGGCCAGCTGGAACGGGGTCAGGGCGCGCACGGCGGCCGTCAGCGCGGCAAGGCTGGCCTGGGGCTGCGCCTGGTGCATGACGCCGGTGACGGGGGTCAGGGGGGCGGCAAGCGCGGTGGCGGCCCAGTCCAGCAGCGGGTCCCAGGCGGCGGCCTGGCGGGCGATCAGACCCTCGGGCCCGGTGGCGCGATAGCACAGCAGGTCCGAGCCGCCGTATTCGGCCAGCAGGTCGGCAACGGCGTCGAAGGCCGGGACCACGGTATCAATCGCCGAGTTCGCGGTGCGGGTGAAGGGCATGACGGCGGGATCGACCTTGCCGTCCACGGCCTGCCATTCGGCGGCGACGGCGCGGGCCAAGGCTTCGGTCGGCAGGACAAGCAGCGCCTTCTTCGGCGTGCGGACGGGGCGGCCGTCAAGCTGGACGGCAAAGCCCGCGTCCACGGGCACGACATCGGCCGTGGTCCAGAAGCGGCGAGGGGTCCAGGCGCTCATCTGCCGGGCCTTAGCGGATCGCCACGAAGGGGTCGGCGGGGACGTCTTTTTCGTTCCAGTCCAGAAGCTTCCACGTCCGGGCCATGTGTTCCGGCAATGGCGCGGTGAAGGTCATCTGCGCCTTGGTGATCGGGTGTTCGATGGTCAGCAACCGGGCGTGCAGATGCAGCTTCTTCGACATGTCTCCGCCCGCTCCCGCGCCCCAGCCGTCGCCCAGGTTCTCGGTCTCTCCTCCACCATACTTGCCGTCGCCCAGGATCGGATGCCCGATCTCGGCCATATGGGCGCGCAGTTGGTGGGTGCGGCCCGTCACCGGCTCCAGCGCCATCCAGGACATGCGGCCCCCTAGGAACCAAAGGGTGAAATAGTCGGTCTGTGCACGCTTGGCGTCAGGATGGTCGGCGATCTTGGCAGGGTGAACGCAGATCATCTTCTCACCCTCGCCGCCCCTGCCCCGGCCGCCCGGAGCCTTTTCCAGCCCGAACTTGATTGACCCCTGCCGGGGATGCGGCACGCCTGCAACGACGGCCCAATAGATCTTGCGGGCGGCGCGGTGGCGCAGGGTTTCGGACAGCGCACGCGCCACGCGGTCGGTGCGGGCCAGCATCAGAAGGCCCGAGGTGTCCTTGTCCAGCCGATGGACCAGTTTCGGCTTTTCCTTGTAGCCGAACTTCAAGGCTTCGGCCAAGCCATCGACATGCCGGTCGCCTTGTCCGCTACCACCCTGTGACGGCAGACCGGCGGGCTTGTTCAGGACGATCATGTGGTCGTCCTTCCACAACACGGCGGCCTGGATCATCTTGGCATCGGCAGCCGAGACGCCTTCGATCCGCGCTTCGGTCCGGGGGGCCGCGTCCGGCAGGGGCGGCACGCGCACGGTCTGGCCGGGGGCGACGCGGTCGGACGCCTTGACCCGCGCAGAATCGACGCGGACCTGCCCGGTGCGGCACAGCTTTTCAACCGCGACCTGGTTCAGCTGCGGAAAGCGGCGGCGCAGCCATTTGTCCAGGCGCTGTTCGCCGTCGTCTTCGGTCACGGTGAGAAGTTGGACGGTCATGCAAAGCTCCGCGCTAGGGCAAGGCCAGCTGCGATGGCCGCAAGGGAAAGGATGACGGAAGCCGCAACATAGGTGAAAGCCGTCAACGTCTGACCCCGTTCCCACAGGGTCAGGGCGTCCAGCGAGAAGGCCGAAAAGGTGGTGAACCCGCCCAGGATGCCGGTCATCAGGAACGGGGCCAGATGGTTGCCGCCCTTGCGCGCCAGAACGGTGACCAGGACACCCATCGCGAACGAGCCCACGACGTTGACGACCAGCGTTGCCACCGGAAACCCGGTTCCGAACAGCCGCAGCGCACTGACGTTGGTCAGATAGCGCAGGGCCGCGCCAATGGCCCCGCCAAGGGCGACCTGGAAAAGGGTGGTGATCATGGGGTGTCCTTGACCCTCCCCCCGTGATTCGTCAATCTGCCTGGGGTGCAGGAGGCGGCATGCTGTTCGGGGTTCTGGGGTTTTCATACGACAATTCCGGCACCAAGCGGCGGTCCTTTGACCAAAGCGGCACGTTCTCGGCCAATCTGGGCGACAACATGCAGACGCTGGCGGTGCGGCATCTGTATGCGAAACTGGGCGTTCCGGCGAACCGGATCGTGCGGGTGGATCGCGACACGCTGGCCAGCTACGCCGGGCCGCCCGTGGTGCTGCCGATGAACGGGGTCATCCCCAAGACCAGCCTGCCGGTATCGCCGCAGGTCAGGCCGCTGTGGATCGGGTTCCACGCCAGCGCCGACACGATCGACACGCATCGGACCTGGCTGCGCGGGCAGGGCGTGATCGGCTGCCGCGACCCCGCGACGGTCGCCCGTCTGCACGCGGCGGGTTGCGCCGCCGAAGTGTCGGGTTGCCTGACGTTTTCGCTGGCCGAGCGCAAGAAGCTGCCGGGGCTTGATGCGGGGCGCGTCCTGATCATCACCGGACATGGGGCCAGCGCCGTCCCGCCCGAGGCGGTGAAGGCGATGCCGGATGAATTGCTGGAACGGGCCGAGTTCGTCTTTCAACGCCGGGCGATGACCGAATATCCGCTGTCCGGCACGGCGCAGGACGGCAACGAACGCATCGCGGCGCAGCTTCTGACGCGCTACCGCAAGCAGGCGCTTTTGGTGATCACCTCGCTGCACCATGCGGCGGCACCCTGCATCGCGTCAGGCATCCCGACCGTGGTGATCCGGCGCGAACCCAGCGACCGCTTCGGGTTCATGGAAACGCTGCTGCCGGTGCACACGGGCGGTTTCGGCGCGATCGACTGGACGCCCGAGCCGGTGGACCTGACGGCGGTCAGGGCGGCGCAGATGCGGCGGCTGAAGGCGCTGGTCGCGCCGTATCTTCAGGTCTGACGCTTGCTGCGCAGCTTGGCGAAATAGTCGATCCGCTTTTTCAGCTCGCGTTCAAACCCGCGTTCCGGAGGCAGATACCAGGCCGGGCGTTTCATGCCGTCGGGAAAGTAGTTCTGGCCAGAAAAGCCGTCTTCGGCGTCGTGGTCATAGTCGTAGCCCGCGCCGTACCCGATTTCCTTCATCATCCGGGTCGGCGCGTTCAGGATGTGCTTGGGCGGCATCAGGCTGCCAGTGTCGCGCGCCGCCGCCCGGGCCGCCTTGTACGCGGTGTAGACCGCGTTCGACTTGGGCGCGAGCGCCAGGTAGACCACCGCCTGCGCCAGGGCGAGTTCACCTTCGGGGCTGCCCAGCCGTTCATAGGTCTGCCAGCTTTGCAGGCAGACATCCTGCGCCTGCGGGTCGGCCAGACCGATATCCTCGACTGCCATGCGGGTGATGCGGCGGGCCAGAAAGCGGGGGTCCTCGCCGCCTTCCAGCATCCTTGCGAACCAGTACAGGGCGGCATCGGGGTCGCTGCCGCGCACCGATTTGTGCAGGGCGGAGATCAGGTTGTAATGCTCCTCCCCCGACTTGTCGTATTTGGCCGCCCGCCGCATCAGGCGTTGGGCCAGCTGGTCACGGGTGAGGTGTTGGTCGACCTTCCAGGCGGCGACCTGCTCGATCAGGTTCAAAAGCGCCCGACCGTCGCCATCGGCCATCTCCAGCAATGCCTCACGCGCTTCGCCCTTCAGCGGCAGGGCGCGGCCGAGGTCTTGTTCGGCCCGCTGGGCGAGGCGTTCAAGGTCGGCAAGGGAAAGCCGTTCCAGCACGATGACCTGCGCGCGGGAGAGGAGCGCGGCGTTCAGCTCAAAGCTGGGGTTTTCGGTGGTGGCCCCGACCAGAAGGATCGTGCCGTCCTCCATGTAAGGCAGGAAGCCGTCCTGCTGCGCCTTGTTGAAGCGGTGGATCTCGTCGACGAAGAGGAGTGTCCCCTTGCCGTTCTGGCGGCGGAGCTTCGCGGCCTCGAACACCTTGCGCAGGTCGGGCACGCCGGTGAAGATCGCGCTGATCTGGACGAAATGCAGGTCGGTCTCGTCCGCCAGAAGACGCGCTATGGTGGTCTTGCCCACACCGGGCGGACCCCAAAGGATCAGCGATGACAAGGACCCCGCCGTCAGCATCGCGCCCAGGGGGCCTTCGGGGGACAGCACCTTTTCCTGTCCGATCACCTCGGCCAGCGACTTTGGCCGCAGCCGGTCGGCAAGGGGCCTGGGACCGGTGTCGCGGGTCGGGGTAGAGGGAGTGTCAAAGAGGTCGGCCATG
>JAKQLM010000314.1 GCA_029567145.1 Pseudomonadota bacterium | reverse complement strand
AAATGCAGGGCGCCGGGGCCGGAACCCGCCTCTTTGCCCGCGTTCCGCGACAGGTTTGCCCATTAAATCGGCAAAGGCCCCGCGCGCAGGGCGGCGGGGCCATCAATCCGGGCGAAAAGGGGCTCAGCCCTCCATCGCCTCCAGCTCGTCGATGAAGCCGGAAATCATGCTCAGGCCCTTGTCCCAGAAGGTCGGGTCCGAGGCATCAAGGCCGAAGGGCGCCAGCAGTTCCTTGTGGTGCTTTGACCCGCCCGCCTTGAGCATGTCGAAATACTTGTCCTCGAACCCCGGCAGCCCATCGGCATAGGCGGCATAGAGCGCGTTCACCAGACCATCGCCAAACGCGTAGGCATAGACGTAGAAGGGCGAGTGGACGAAATGCGGGATGTAGGCCCAGAAGGTTTCATAGCCGTCCATGAAATCGAAGGCATCGCCCAGCGACTGCGCCTGAACCGACATCCACAGCGCGTTGATGTCCTCGGGGGTCAGCTCGCCTTCGGCGCGGGCGGCGTGCAGCTTGCACTCGAAGTCGTAGAAGGCGATCTGGCGGACGACCGTGTTGATCATGTCCTCGACCTTGCCGGCGAGGAGGGTCTTCTTCTCGGTCGGGGTTCTGGCCTGGTCGAGAAGCTTGCGGAAGGTCAGCATCTCGCCGAAGACGGATGCGGTTTCGGCCAGCGTCAGCGGGGTCGAGGACAGAAGTTCCCCCTGCCCCGCCGCCAGCACCTGGTGGACGCCATGGCCCAGCTCATGCGCCAACGTCATCACGTCGCGGGGTTTGCCCAGGTAATTGAGCATGACGTACGGGTGGACAGTGGTCACTGTGGGGTGCGCAAACGCGCCCGGCGCCTTGCCGGGCTTCACGCCGGCGTCGATCCAGCCCTTGTCGAAGAAGGGCGCCGCATAATCGGCCATGCGCGGGTCGAAGGCCGCATAGGCCTCGGTCACGGTCTTGCGCGCCTCGGCCCAGTCCACGGTGCGGGGGGTCTCGGTCGGCAGGGGGGCGTTGCGATCCCAGACCTGCATCCGGTCGAGCCCCATCCATTTCGCCTTCAGCTTGTAATAGCGGTGGCTCAGCTTCGGATAGGCGGCGACCACGGCATTGCGCAGCGCCTCGACCACTTCGGGTTCCACATGGTTCGACAGGTGCCGCGCCGTCTGG
>JAKQLM010000283.1 GCA_029567145.1 Pseudomonadota bacterium | reverse complement strand
CTTCCGATCTCCAGATGTTGACCATGTGGTTCTTGGACATGAAGACGGCGGGCCGGGCAAGCTGGCCCGAGGCCGGAACGGTGTTAGCCCAAAGCAGCCAGCTTGCCAGTGTCCGAGCTTCGGGGTGGCCGCCCGCAGGCGTGCGGGAAAGCCAGGCGGCAAAGTCGGAGGCAGCGCTGGCACGGGCTTGGTCGAAGCTCTGGGTCGCCGTGGCCGGGGGCAGGGCGGGAAAGAGGTCGATCGTGCCCTCGAACCGGTCCGCGGCGCGGAAGGTCATCGCCACATTGTCGGCATGGTCGCGACGCCAGTCGCCGGTGACAGTGACGGATCCCATGGTGACCCGGGGCAGAAGCCGGGTGTTTTCATTGGCCGCGACAAGACAGTGGTCGCCTTGTGGGGTGACATAGACGTAGTCGTAGCGCGACCCTTCCAAGGCGAAGGTCAGGGTCGCGGTGCCGCGCAGATGAAGCCGTTCGCCCTCGCCGATGGTGAATTCCACCCGCCCTGTCGGGGTTTCGGCGGCAAGATGGTCCGGGAAAAGGTGCCAACGTGCATCGTCAAGGACGATCCGGCAAAGCCGGCCAAGCGAGGGGCGGAGATCGCCACCCTTGACCAGCCGCAGCCAGACCTGCCCGTCGATCTGGGACAGGGTCAGGAACCGGCCGAAACGGCTAAAGGGGATATGGGCAAAGTCGAACATCAGCCCTTCACCGAAGAACCAAGGGCGTTGTCCATGATGTAGCGCTGCACGAAGAAGAACAACACCAGCGGCGGCAGGCACAGAATCACGGTGATCGCGGCAATGGCGATGTTGTCCACGTCATGCCGGCCCTGGAAAAGACCGAGGCCCAGAGGAAGCGTGTATTTCGTCTGGTCGTTCAGGAAGATCAGCGGGCCGAGGTAATCATTCCAGGCGTTCATGAAGTGGAAGGTGCCGACCAGCACCAGCCCCGGCACCATCAAGGGCAGGTGGATGCGCCAGTAAAGCTGCCAGGCATTGGCGCCGTCCATCCGCGCCGCTTCGTCGATCTCCATCGGCACGGTCATGATGTATTGGCGCAGGAGGAAGATGAAGAACGCCTCGCCGAACCAGGCCGGTATGATCAGCGGTTTCAGGGTGTTGATCCAGCCCAGCAGGTTGAACTCCATGTAGAGCGGGATCATCTTCCCCTCCCAGGGGATCATCATCGTCGCCAGAAGCAGCACGAAGATCGGGTCACGGCCGGGGAAGCGGAAGCGGGCGAAGCCGAAGGCCACCAGCGAAGAGGAAAAGACCTGGCCGATGGTCGACAGCACGACGACGGTCGTCGAGTTCCACAGGTAGGTGCCGAAGGGCTGCTTGGCCCAGCTTTCCG
>JAKQLM010000207.1 GCA_029567145.1 Pseudomonadota bacterium | reverse complement strand
CTGCTCCACGGTCTAGCCCCGGTTGTGGGCGATGCGCCCGATCGTGTTCAGCAGGATCTGCGCGGCAAGGATCGTGGTGGTGCCGGTGTGGTCATAGTCGGGGGCCACTTCAACCAAATCGATCCCGACGATCCGGCCCTGTCTGGTCAGTCCGTCGATCAGTTCCAGCACCTCATAGTACAGGAACCCGCCATGCGACGGCGTGCCGGTGCCGGGCGCGATCGAGGGGTCGAAGCCGTCGATGTCCAGCGTCAGGTAATAGTCCACGCCCTTGGGGATGCGGGCCAGCACCGCCTCGACCCCCAGTTTGCGCATCTGGCGGACCGACAGGATATCCGACCCCATGGCGCGGGCGGCGTCGTAGCCCTCCTTCGACGTGGAGGAGACATTGCGGATGCCAAGCTGGGTCAGGCCGGTGACATGATCCTGTTCTGCCGCGCGGCGCATCGGGTTGCCGTGACCGTTGCGCACGCCGTGGCGCACATCGACGAAATCCAGATGCGCGTCGATCTGGACGATATGGATGGGCCGGCCGGCAAAGGCGCGGATGCAGGGGATGTTGATCGAATGATCGCCCCCCAACACAACCGGAACCGCCCCGGCCGCAAGGATCGCGCGGACGCCGGTTTCGATGTTCGCGTGGCTGGTTTCGGTATCGGTGTGGACGATGTCGGCATCGCCGATGTCCACGATCCGGACGCCTTGCAGGTAGGTGACGTCATCTTCGTGGTCATAAGCCCCGGCGTGGCCGAAGGAAAACAGGGTGGACGCCTCACGGATGCCCCTTGGCCCGAACCGCGCGCCCGCCCGCCATTGCGTGCCGAAATCAAAGGGCGCACCCAGAATGGCAAAGTCGGCGTCGATCTTCGACCAATCGGGTTCATAGCGGTTCTTGCCGAAGGTCGAGATCCCGACAAATGGCAGGTTCAGCCGCCCGCTTTCGTATCCGTGGCTCATGCTTGGTCCCCGTTGGTCATGCGCTTCAGGGCGGCACAATGCCCCGGTTTTGCAGCAAGCGCCGCCTCTCCCAGCGACATGGCCGTGTCGATCAGCGCCTCGGGCGCGACAATGCGGTCGATCAGGCCCCAGGCCAGCGCCTCATCGGTGCCGATCCGCTGCCCGGCCAGCAGGATCATCCGGGCGCGGGACGGCCCGACCAGGGCGGCCAGGCGACCGGGATCCGATGGCTGCGGCAGATAGCCCAGCCGCATCACCGGGTAGAAGAATGTCGCCGTGGGCACGGCAATCCGCAGATCGCAGGCCAGCGCCATGCCCATCGCCCCACCCGCCAAGGTGCCGTTCAGCGCGGCGATGGTCAGGCCGGGATAGGCCGCGATGGCCCCGGACAGCGATTCCCATTCGGGGCTGGTGCCCAGACCCGCCTTCATCCCGTCCAGATCGGCCCCGGCGGAAAACACCCGGCCTTCACCCGTCAGGATCAGCACCGGGGCATCCGACGCCCGAACCGCAGCGCACAGGTCCGCCAGCATCGCCCCGGTCAGCGCATTGGCCTTGTCGGGGCGGTTGATCCGCAGGACCGTGCAGCCTGCATTTGTCGTCGTGTCGATCATTCCCTGCCCCCCGGACATTCCCGACCCCGCGCCACAGCGGAATCCCTTGACGCCCCGGCAGGTCATAGAAAGGATGCCGCATCGAATTCAACTGGAAAGGCTTATCCCATGACCCGTGCCTTGTTTAGCACCACCGCCCTTGCCCTTGTCTTCACCACCTCTGGCGCGATGGCCGATGTGACACCGGAAGAGGTGTGGGAAAGCTGGCAGGCGCTGTCGACCTCGGCCGGGCAGGAAATGACCGTGGGCGGCACCGCCAAGACTGGTGACACGCTGGAGGTGACGGGGATCGTCGTCACCCACACCGATGACATGGGCGGCAGCTTTTCCGCGACGATCGACAAGATGGCGTTCAAGGACAACGGCGACGGCACCGTGGCGGTCACCATGTCCGACACCTATCCCTTGACGCTGGCCTTTCCGCAGGGGTCCGATGGCCCGTCGTCGATGAAGCTGACCGTGACCCAGCCGGGGCTTGTGGTCACGGCGGGCGGCAGCGCGACGGAAACCAAGTACGACTTCACCGCCCCGACCGTTGCCGTCACCCTGAACGAGGTCAAGGATGAAACCGGCACCGTGCTGGACACCAAGGCCGACCTGGTGGTGACGGACGCAACCTCCACCTACCTTGTCAAACGCGACGGCGACCAGACCGCGCTGGACAGCAGCTTTGCCGCCAAGGCCATGGCGCTGAACCTGTCGGGCAACGATGCCGAAGGCGGCAGCGGCACGGTCACCCTGTCGGTGACCGATCTTGGCGGGACCACCAAGGGCAATTTCCTTGGGGCCGAGATCATGGCCAACATGGCCACCGCGCTGAACAGCGGCTTTACCACCGACAGCGCCTTTAGCTTCGGGGCCTTTGCGCTGAACGCCGACATCACCGACGCCTCGGGTCCGGTCAAGCTTGCGGGCACGGCGTCGGGCGGCGGGATGGTGCTGGCCATCGACAAGAGCCGGATCAACTATGGCAGCAATTTCAACGACCTGGCCATCACCGCTTCGGGGACCGAGATTCCGTTCCCGGAAGTGGCGATCTCGTTGAAGGAATATGCCTTCAACCTGATGATGCCGGTGTCCAAGTCCGACGCGCCGCAGGACTTTTCCTTCCTGACCAAGCTGGTCGATTTCACCGTGTCCGAGGACGTCTGGGGCATGGTCGATCCCGGCGCGATCCTGTCGCGCGAACCGGCCAGCTTTGTCCTGGACGTCAAGGGCCAGGGCTTCTGGAAGCAGGACATCATGGACCCCGCCGTTGACCTGGAACAGATCGAAGCGCCTGGAGAGTTGACCGCGCTGGACCTGACGCAGGTCCTGGTCAAGGCCGCCGGGACCGAGATCGGCGCGACCGGCGCGCTGACCTTTGACAATACCGACCTGGTGACCTTTCAGGGCGTGCCCGCGCCGTCCGGGGCGATCAACATCGACATCAAGGGGGTCAGCGCGCTGATCGACAATCTGATCAAGCTGGGCATCATCACCGACGACGACGCAATGGGCGCGCGGATGATGCTGGGCATGTTCACCCGGCCCGGTGCCGAAGCGGACCAGGTCACCTCGGTGATCGAGTTCAAGGACGGCGGTCTGTTCGCCAACGGCCAGCAGCTGCAGTAAGTGGCGGGTGTCCCGACCTTGCGCGCAGGCGTGGTCGGGACTACCTCACCCCGACATCATTCGGGACCTGACGCATGACCCCCCCACTTTCCGACCTGACCCTTGCCCTTCTGGACGCGGCCCGCAAGGCCGGGGCCGACAGCGCCGATGCGCTTGCCGTGCAGGGCACGTCGCTGTCGATCGAGATCCGCAAGGGCGCGCTGGAACAGGCGGAGCGGTCGGAAGGAGTCGAGATCGGACTGCGGGTGCTGATGGGGCGGCGGCAGGCCTGCGTGTCGGCCTCGGACACCAGTGCGGCGACGATCCAGGCCCTGGCAGAACGCGCGGTCGCAATGGCGGCTGAGGCACCCGAGGACCCGAACGCCGGGCTGGCCGATCCGGACCAGCTGGCGCAGGGCTGGGACCTTGCCGCACTGGACCTTGCCGATCCGGGGGATGAGCCAAGCGCCGCGCAACTGGAGGCCCAGGCCCGCGCGGTCGAGGCTGCGGCGTTGCAGGAAGGGATCACCCAGGTCGAGGCAGCGGCAGGCTACGGTCGCCGCGCCCTGCATATGGCTGGCACGAACGGCTTTGCCGGCGGCTACGGGCGCACCACGACCTCGTTGTCGGCGGTCGCCTTTACCGGCCAGGGCACCGACATGCAGCGCGATTATGCCGGGGAATCCCGCGTCTATGCCGCCGATCTGCCGGGGGCTGACGGCATCGGCCGCCTTGCCGCCGAACGGGCCTTGCAGCGCGTCGGATCGGTCAAGCCCCGGACGGGGACCTATCCGGTGGTCTATGATGAACGCGTCGCGGCCTCGCTGATCGGGCACCTGTTGTCGGCGATCAACGGCACGTCGATTGCCCGCGGGTCAAGCTGGGCGCGCGATCTTCTGGGCAAGCAGGTGCTGCCCGCAGGCCTGTCGCTGATCGAAGACCCGCACCGCCCCCGGATGTCCGCCTCGCGCCCCTTTGATG
>JAKQLM010000199.1 GCA_029567145.1 Pseudomonadota bacterium | reverse complement strand
CTGCAACCAGACCGCCTTGATCCGCGTGCGGTCGCGGGCGCTGCGGAAGCGCGCGTTCAGAAAGCCGATGCCATCGTCGATCACCGCAACCAGCGGGGCGGCCGGGTCCAGATCACCGATCACCGCCACCAGGTCCTGCCCGGGCGAGGGATCGGTCACGGGCGGCATCGCCAACGCCGGACCGACGTTCAGGACGCGCCAGAAGGCGGGCAGACCGGACAGCAGGTCGCGCGGGACAAAGGCCACGGCGCGCACCGGATGCGGCCAGCCGGTCCCGGCCAGCGCGCGTTCGGTCGCCAGAAGGTCACGTTCGTGCTGGCTGAAGCGCAAGCCAGGCAGCGCCAGCGTGGCGTCGATGGCCTGGGCCAGCGTGGTGACGTTCCCATCGGGCTGCAATTCCACGAACACCGGCACATGGTCGCGACCGGCGTTGCCTTCGGCGGCCAGAAGGGCGGCCTCCCACGCGGGGTAGCCGCCGTGCTGAAGTCCGTCGGTGACATGGTCCCAGGCTGTCATGCGCGCAATCCTTTGGTTCCGGTTTGGCCCAGCATGGCACAGGTTTTCCGGCATTTCGCGGGGAGCGTTCGGGGAATTCGCGGATTTCACGGGGAATTAACGCGCACATTTCCCCCCGTCCAAGCACCCTGAGCCCAGGGCCGCCTCTCCCCGGCCCGATGATGTGTCGTGACCAGTTTTCCCCGCTGTAAAGCACGACTCAGACTTGAAAGGTCCCGCCATGCCTCGGCCAGCTGCTTCCTCTTTGTCGGTCCATGACCTTGTTCCCCGGGTCGGTTCCGATTTGGCCAGGCATGGCGTGGACCGCCTTTTGCGGGTGCAGTCCGGGTCCGAGACAGAGGTGCCGTTTCGCCCCTGCGACCGGCGCGGGCTGGATTTCGCGATGCAGGATTATCTGGGGCTGGCCGCGCATCCCGGGCTGCGGGCAGCCGCCATCGGTGCGCTGGGCCAGCATCGGCTGGGCGCCCCGGGTGCCGCCCCGCACATCGGTCTGACGGCACCCGTTCTGGCGCTGGAGGATCGGACGGCCAGCGTCCTGCACCTGCCGCATGCGGTCAGCTTTCCCTCGGGGTCCGAAGCGATCCGCGCCACGGTGCATGCGCTGCTGTTTCCCGGCGACGAGGTGATCGTTGATGCGGATGCCCATCCCGCGATGTTCGAGGCGGTACAAATTGCCCGCGCCCGCCTGCACCGCTGCCCCGCCGCGTCGGTCGAGGCGGCAGAGCGTCGCCTGCGCCGGCTGTCCGGCCAGCCGCGCCGGGGCCGGGTCTGGCTGGCGGTGCCGGCGATCTCGGCGCATGGCTCGGGCATGGCCGATGTCGCCGAACTGGCGGCGCTGTGCCGCGCGCATGGGGCCGGGCTGATCGTCGATGTGGCACATGACCTGGGGTCGATGGGCCAGGACGGCGGCGGTGTGATGGAGATTCAGGGCTGTCTTGGCCGCGCCGACGTGGTGCTGGGCAGCTATGCCAAGTGCTTTGGCGCGGCGGGCGGCTTTGCGGCGTTTCAGGACGCCACGCTGAAGGACCGGCTGCGCGGCGGGCGACCGGGTCAGTGGCGCACGGCGGCGCTGTCGCCGGTGAATGCGGCGGTGATCCTGGCGGCCTTCGATCTGATGGAAAGCGCCGAGGGCCGCCGTCGCCGCCGCCGCCTGCATGGCACGACCCTGCGGCTGCGCAATCACCTGATGGCCGATGGCCTGCGCGTGCTGGGTCAGCCGTCTCCGCTGGTGCCGGTGCGGCTGTCGCCCCGGATCGCCGCCCCCTGCACGGCGCTTTTGCGCGGGGCGGGACCCCGGCTTACGCTTCTGGGTGCGCCGCTGGTGGCCGCCCATGCCCCGCGCTGGCGCATCCAGCTGTCGTCCGACCACGGAGCGGCGGACATCGACGATCTGGCCGAGTTGATCCGCGACGTCACCCGCGCGGTCGGGCGGCAAGAGCGGCTGTCGCGGTTGCCCGCCTAATACCCGCCGGGTTGAGCGCTGTCCGTGGCCCCCGTGGTCAGGCGGCGAAACCCGGCCACGGCTGCCGCCGCTGCGGCTGACAGGAACCGGGTGTCGCCGCCCACCGTGGTCATCCGGAAACCCCAGCCAACCGCCTGGGCCGCATAGTCCGGTGTCCCGCAATGCAAGGCCGCGATCAGCCCGCGCGCCTGGCATGCGTCGGCAATCCGGCGGATCGCGGCAATCATCTGCGGTTCCTGGCGGTCCATTCCGAACGGCAACCGCCCCTGCGACACCGACTGCGTCAGGTCTGCCGGGCCGACATAGATCCCGTCCAGCCCGGGGGTGGCGGTAATGGTGTCCAGGTTCGCCAAAGCCTCGGCGGTCTCGATCATCGCAAAGGCCAGGACGCGGCTGTTCGCCGTCTGGGGATAGTCCGGTCCGTGGGCAAACATCGCCCGCGTCGGCCCGAAACTGCGCTGGCCCTGCGGCGGATAGCGCAGGTAGCTGACAAAGCGCGCCGCCTCCCCGGCGGTGTTGACCATCGGGCAGATGATCCCGTCCGCCCCGGCATCCAGCGCCTTCATCACCTGCGCGGGGTCAAGCCATGGCACACGCGCCAGAAGCGTCGCCCCGCTGGCGCGCATGGCCTGCAGCATCGGCAGAAGCTCGGTGTAGTCCAGCGCGCCGTGCTGCATGTCGATGGTCAGGCTGTCAAAGCCCTGCGCGGCCATGATCTCGGCGGTGAAAGGGCTGCCGATCGACAGCCAGCCGTTCAGCGTGGGCTGCCCCTGATCCCACAACGCCCGCAGTTTCGTCTTGCCGTCCATCCCGCCCCCCAGATGCCACCCGTTCCGCCTGCCGTGCCTGCCGCAATCGCGAACGGCTGGCAATGGTCACGCCGACGTCGCGCGGAACGCGGCGGCCAGGGCGTCGGGCAGGGGAAATTCTACCAGCACCCGCGCCCGCCCTTCGAAAGACATCTTCCGGGCGGTCTTGGTGACGATATCGGCAACCTCGTCCGCAGACCGGGTTGCGGCGAAATCGGCGAAATACCACCGCAGAAAGACAAAGCAGATCACATCCTCCAGCGCCTGCACGTCAGGGTCGCGCTTCAGCCCTTCCTTGCGCAACAGGACGCCGACCCGGTCGCAGTCCGCCTCGGGGTAGCCCGCGCGCGCCATGATCCCGGCCACCCGCGCCCCATGCCGCCGAGCCTGTTCGCGCCGCCAGGCCAGATAGCCCTCTTTGCCGTCGGGATAGTCCGCGCGTGGCAGCAACCAGCGTTCGACATGCTGGCCGCGTGCGGCGATCTGCAGAACCTCGGGCGCCTGCGGAAACAGCCGGGACAATTCGTCGGTCATCCGCTTGCCATAGTCCAGCGCCTGCCCCTTGGGATCGGCCGAGTTCGCCTCGTCGATCGCGGCCAGCGCCTGTGTCAGATTGCCCGTCATGTGCTGCCCCCTGCGCCGGTGTCGCGGACAAGTCTGCACGCAACCGCCCGGCACCGGAAGGTCTGAAATGATCACGCGGCGGGAGGAGGAAGAATGGTGCCGGAGAAGGGACTCGAACCCCCGACCCCATCATTACGAATGACGTGCTCTACCAGCTGAGCTACACCGGCATTCTTCCGTCGCGCCTATTAGCACCCACTTGCGGGACTGTGTAGCCCCTAATTTGCCCGTCGCGCGATCTCGTCCAGCGGGGGCAGGTCCTCTGCCGGCGGCGGTTCGGGGATCGGTTCGGGGTCGGGATCGGGCACCGGCGTGGGGCGCGACTCGATCAGCGGCAGAAGTTCGGCCAAAGCGGGAGAGGTCGCCGCCGTCGCGGGCGGTTCGCGCCAGGACAGGGTGTCGAAACTGCCGCAGTTGACGCAGACCGGCTGCCAGCCGTCGTGGATCGCCTGACATTTGTCGCAGACCCATTGCGGGCCGCGCGGCGCGGCGATGGCGCGGGTGACGATGTCGCGCACGACCGAATCTTCCGCCCCCTCGCCCCGCGCAATGGCCGCAAGGATCGCCAGTGACCGCTGGGTCGGGTGCCGGGTCGGCACATCGGTCAGGGCGCGGCGGGCGGCGGGGAAATCCTCGGCCGCGACCAGAAGTTCGGCCAAGAGCATCCGGGTTTCGTCGTGGTCGGGCTGGGCGTTGGTCAACGTGCGGAACCGCTTCAGCCGGGCCTGCGGGTCCTCCTCCGGTTCGATTTCGGCGAAGGCGGCGGCAAGGTCGGGGTGGGGCAGCACCTCCCACGCCTTTTTCAGGACGCGTGTCGCGTGTTTCTTGTCGCCTTTGGCCAGATAACCCCGTGCGGCCATGGCGGCGGCGGGAATCAGGTCGGGGGACAGCTTGTTCGCCTCGATCGCCGCTTCACGGGCTTCGATGCTGGCGTCGTCATCAATCACGGTCCGTGCCTGTTGCAAGGCCAGAACGGCATCGCGGCGGCGGTAGACATCCTTGGGCAGGGTCCCGGCCTTCAGCTTGGCACCAAGCGTTGTCCGTGCCCCGGACCAATCGCCCGCGTCCGATTGCAGCCGCAACAGCACATCCTGCGTTTCCCCGTGCCGGGGCCGCAGTTCGAACGCCTTTTCCGCCAGTTTCAGCGCGGTTTCCCGGTCCCCTTCGGTCAGTTTCTGTTGCAG
>JAKQLM010000259.1 GCA_029567145.1 Pseudomonadota bacterium | reverse complement strand
TCCAGAAAATGCGCGATGCCGGAATGGCCCGGCGGTTCGTCCGCCCCTCCCACCCGATACCAGATCATCTGCACCACGACCGGGGCGCGATGATCCTCGATCACCACCACGTTCAGCCCGTTGTCCAGGGTGAAGGTCGTGACCGGCTCGTCGGCGACGGCAGGCAGGGCCAGGGCCAGCGCAACGGCAACGCCTGCGCCAAATCGTCCGAGCATCGGCTTCTCCACGTGATGTCCTTGCGGGAAACTGCGGCGCAGCGCCCCGACATTCAAGCCGGAGCAAGCCAGGGCCACGCGGTTGTTACTCTTCGTCAGGTTTCCGGGGGGGTGCCGAGGGGTTGCGGACCCCAAGCGCCCGCCAGCGGGCCAGTTCCGCCTGCTGGTCCAGCCGCTGCTTGCGGTAGGCCTTGTAATAGACGTTCACGTTGAAAAGCCGCTCCAGGACGCGGCCATTGTTGTCGCGCCGCCACTCCAGGTCTTCCGACGCCAGCGTCGCCCGGATGCCGCCCTCCACGCCGAAGCGCGCCGAATGCGCATACAGCGCGGAATCTCCGGCAGGAATGCCACCCGCCGCCGAAGGGTTGCCGCCCAGCGCCACCGCAGCCTCGGCCTCGGGGTTGCGGTCGGTGCGGCTGAACCCGCCGGGGGTCGGATCAGGCAGCGCACTCAGATCTTCCGGCATTTCCAGCGGCTTTGGCGGCACGATGGCAAATTCGTCCGGCCCCTGCCCCGAGCGCAGGTTCATCAGCTGAGGCGCACCCTTGTCGCCGCAGGCCGCAAGCGTGACCATCGCCAAAAATGCGATGACCGCCCTGCCGTATCCTGCCCGCATGCCTTGCCTCCGAACCGTCTTTGACCCGTCTTAGCCTAAAGCAAAGCGGGCGTCACGGGTGTTTAGCGCCGACGGCGGGGGGGTTTTCCGCCGGTTGCCTTTCCCGTCACACCACCGCTTGCAAAGATCACCAACCCCAGCGCGCCCACAAAGATGGCAATGTCGGCCACGTTGAAAGCATAGGGGTTCTCAATCCCGCAACAGGACATGTTCAGGAAGTCCGCGACCGCACCATA
>JAKQLM010000164.1 GCA_029567145.1 Pseudomonadota bacterium | reverse complement strand
GGCCCATTCCGTGCGGCGGGGTTGTAGCCGCTTTCGCGCTGGATGACGCGGTGCAGCAGGCTTTCGGGGATGTCGTGGATGTCGGCGTAGCGGGCGACCAGCGCCAGCATCTCGGGCGTGGCACCGGGGGCCATCGGGGCGCGATCAACCGGCGGCTGGGACTTGCGGCCACAGGCGGCCAGCGTTGCCAGAGCGGCGGTGAGCAGAAAGGATCGGCGGGTCAGGGTCATGCGTGCGCTCCGAAGTCTCGGGGGCGTCTTTAGCGGGCGGCGGGCCGGACCTGCAAGCCCGCGCCGCGCCGGTCGGCAGGAAGCGGCGCGGGGTCGCGGGATTTTGTGCGGATGCGCCGCAGATTTCTTCTGGATTTCGCGCGGTTTGGCATAGTCTTTCCGGCAACGAGACGGGGGGAATCGTCCGATGACGGGGGGAATCGTCCGATGCAGATGACAGACAGCCGCGAAATCGGTGCCGCGCCCGACATGGTCTGGCGCGCGATCCTGGACCCGGAGGTGCTGAGGGCCTGCATTCCCGGCTGCGAAAGCCTGACCGGATCGGTGACCGACGGGTTCGAGGCGGTCGTCAAGCAGAAGGTCGGTCCGGTCAGCGCGACCTTTACCGGCCTTGTCCAGATCACCGATGTCGTCGAGGGCCGGTCGCTGCGGCTGTCGGGCGAAGGCAAGGGCGGGGTTGCGGGCTTTGCCAAGGGCGGCGCGGATGTGACGCTGGAGCCGGTCGCGGGCGGCACGAAGCTGACCTATGACGTGCAGGCCAGCGTGGGCGGCAAGATCGCCCAACTGGGCAGCCGCATCATCGACGGTTTTGCCAGGAAACTGGCGGATGAATTCTTTACCCGCTTCCAGGAGGCGGTCGAAGGTCCGGAGGAGGAGCCGGAGGCGACCGATGCCGATGCGGAAGCGCCGAAGAAGGGGTGGTTCAAGCGCCTTGTCGGAGGTTGAAGTCCGGGGCCTGTCCCCGGCGCAGTTACCCAGGATATCCAAGGGAGGAACAGAATGACGAAAGTCAGCATGACCGTGAACGGCCGCGCCGTCTCGGGTGAGGCAGAGGGGCGGACGCTGCTGTCGGCCTTTCTGCGCGACGAACTGCGGCTGACCGGCACGCATGTCGGCTGCGACACCAGCCAGTGCGGTGCCTGCGTGGTGCATGTGAACGGGCAGGCGGTGAAAAGCTGCACGGTCTTTGCACAGGACGTGGCCGGCTCGGAGGTGCGGACCATCGAGGGGATGGCGAATGCGGATGGCTCGCTTGGGGTGATCCAGCAGGCGTTCCAGGACCATCACGGGCTGCAGTGCGGGTTCTGCAC
>JAKQLM010000108.1 GCA_029567145.1 Pseudomonadota bacterium | reverse complement strand
CGCCCCCGCGCCGATCAGGAAACCGGGGATCGCGCCTTTAAGGATGGTCTGCGCGAAGTCCTGCCACAGCACCGGCAGCGACCCCGCAATCGTCGCCGCAATCGCACTTGGCGCAGGCAGGATGACGGGCGACACGCCCAGACCCCGCACCAGCCCCTCCCACAGGACCAGAACGGTCGCGCCAAAGATCAGCGGCACCAGGACCCTGCCCGTCTTTGTCCGCGATACCGCGCTTCCGGCCAGCCAGACGTTCAGCCCCCAGGCCCCCAGCCAGACGGCAATGGCAATCCCCAGCGCGGTCATGCCGGCACCCCCATCCGCCGCCGCGCGAAGCGTTCGACAAAGCCAACGGCCACGATCAACAGCCCCGCCAATATCGCCGCCGCGAACAGGCTGGCCCACATGATCAACGGCTCGCCGAACTGCGACCCGATCAGCATCCGCGCGCCCAGACCCTCGATCGCCCCGGTCGGCAACTCGCCCACGATCGTCCCCACCAGGGACGCCGCCACAGCCACCTTCAAGGACGCAAAGAAATACGGCATCGAGGCCGGAAGCCGCAGCTTCAGGAAGGTCGCCCATTCCCCCGCTCCATAGGTGCGCAGGAGATCAAGCTGCATCTGATCCGGGCTCCGCAAACCCTTCACCATGCTGACCAGCACCGGGAAGAAACTCAGATACGCCGCAATGATCGCCTTCGGCAGATCGCGCCCGGTCAGGCCCAGCTGGCTGGAGACCACGATGATCATCGGCGCCAGCGCCACGATCGGAATCGTCTGGCTGATGATCGCCCAAGGCATCACCGACATGTCCATCACCCGGAACCGGACGATGCACATCGCCAGCAGCACCCCGAACGCAATCCCAAGCCCGAACCCCATCATCGTGCCCTTGAAGGTCACGTACCCATGATAGACCAGGCTCCGCTTTGACGTCACCGCCTGCCCGAACAACCCCTTCCAGAGCTCTGCCCCCACCTGATGCGGCGGCGGCAGCAGGGGGCGCTCCTGCACCATGGTCTGCGGCACCATCTCGGCGAAGGTGACCGTGGTCCCGGCCCGTTCCGCCTGGTCATAGACCCAGGTCGAATTCATCCAGACCGCGGCGGCGTACCAAAGGACCAGGATCAGCCCAAGAACCGTCAGGACCGGCAGCACTGTTCCGCGCGCGCTCATGCAGCCCCCCGTTTCAGCTTTGCCCAGATTTCCCCGCCGAAGGCCACCATTGCCAAGGCACGCACACCCCCAGTCATCCCTTCGCCCCCGTCGGCCAGGCAATCATCGCGACCGCCACACACCCCAGCGCCATCCCGGCCATCTGCAACCCCGTCGGCCGCTCGCCAAAGACAAAGATCGCCATCACCGAAATCGCCACCAGCTGAAAGATCGCCGACAGCGCAATGGCCAGGCCCAGCCCGTTGGCCTTCATCACCTGCACCATCAGCCAGTTGCCGACGCAGAACAGCGCCAGCGCTGCGATCAGGACCGGCAGGCCGCCTTTCACGGCATAGACCTTCAGCACCGCATTCGCCGCGACGAACACCGTCGTCGCCAGTCCCAGCCACAGAAAGGCCACCGCGCTCATGCCGTCATTCCCTTGCCGTCCGCTTTCGCCGCGCCCCCGGCTTTGCCTCCCCGGCCTCGGCAATCGCTGCCGCCTGGGCGTCCGGCCCCATCGTGTCCCAGTCCCGGGCGGCCTTCAGCCCGTCGCGCAGCTCGGCTACCCACATCACGACCAGCAGGGGATACATCAACAGGATCGCCGCGGTCCAGAACAGCGCCGTCCCCATGTCGCGCGTGGCCTGCCACATCAGCTCTTGCCCGCCCGCAGCCCACAGCCCAACGCCGATGATCCCCAGACCGCCCGCACAGATCAGCGGAACGCCCAGCACCCATTTCAGGAACGCGCCCCAACAGTGCCGCGCCGTTGGCGGCGGCAGTTTCGCGGCTGTCCTGCGGACTTTGGCCACCTGCGCTCACACCCCGATCCCCGGTCTTGGCAGGCGGCTTTCTGTCGGGACGGATGCCAGACGCTTGCCAGACGGATGCCAGACGCTTGACCTAATCTTCATGATGCCCGGCCCGGAGGCCCTCCCGCACCCGATGCGCGATCTCGATGAACTCGCGGCTGTCGCGGATATCCAGCGGCCGTTCCTTGGGCAAAGGACTGTCGATGATGTCCGTGATCCGGCCCGGACGGGGCGACATGACGACGATCTTGGTCGACAGATACACCGCCTCGGGGATGGAATGTGTCACGAAACCAACGGTCTTGCCGGTGCGGGCCCAAAGCTTCAGCGTCTCCTCGTTCAGCCGGTCGCGCACGATTTCATCCAGCGCGCCAAAGGGTTCGTCCATCAAAAGGATATCGGCATCGAACGCCAAAGCCCGCGCGATGCTGGCCCGCTGTTGCATCCCCCCCGAAAGCTGCCAGGGGAACTTCTTGCCAAACCCCGAAAGCTCCACCAGGTCCAGCACCCGCTCCACCCGATGGTCCTGTTCAGCCTTGGAAAACCCCATGATTTCAAGCGGTAAGCGGATGTTCCCACTGATGGTCCGCCAGGGATACAACCCCGCCGCCTGAAACACATACCCATAGGCCCGACGCCTACGCGCTTCGTCCGGCGTCATCCCATTGACCGTCAAAGTTCCCCCGGTCGGATGCTCCAAAGCCGCGATCGCCCGCAGGAAAGTCGTTTTCCCGCAGCCACTTGGCCCGATGAAACTGACGAAATCCCCCCGGTTCACCG
>JAKQLM010000079.1 GCA_029567145.1 Pseudomonadota bacterium | reverse complement strand
ATGTTTGTCCAACCAATAACGACGATTTTTTCCAGCTAAAAACAGCGTTTGCCTGCCTAACCCGGAACATGGCTGTATTACTTCCCAAATCACCTGCGAAATCGGCTTCGATGTTTGCTGAAGTTTTGGCTTTTAAAATCTCCGGGCCGCTAATGCGAACGCCCAACCGGCTTGCCATCGACGCGCATCGCCAGAATGGCTGCGAACGTGCCGAGCGTCATAACGAGATAGATCGCCATATAGATCATCACGCCCATGACGCCGGGCTGCGTTCCAGCGGCCAAGCCGACAAGAGCAAAGCCCATGTGGCCGATCGACGAATAGGCCATCAGTCGCTTGATGTCGCGCTGCCCGATGGCCGCAACCGCGCCCAGGAACATCGACGCGACGGCAAGGGCGGCCAGCACCTGGCCCCATTGCCCGGGGATGCCGCCGAACGCATCCTGCACCAGGCGTGCGATCAGCCCCATCGCGGCGACTTTCGGCGCGGTGGCAAAGAACGCGGTGACCGGCGTGGGCGAGCCTTCGTAGACGTCCGGCGTCCACATGTGGAACGGCGCGGCGGACACTTTGAACGCCAACCCGGCCAGCATGAACACCAGCCCGAACAGCAAGCCCAGCGGCACGCCGTCCTGCACCGTCGACAGGATGCCCGCGAACTGCGTCGTCCCGGCATAGCCATAGGTCAGCGACGCGCCATACAGCAGCAGCCCCGACGACAGCGCGCCCAGGACGAAATACTTCAGCCCCGCTTCCGAAGACCGGGCGCTGTCGCGGCGCATGGCCGCGACGACGTACAGGGACAGGGACTGCAGCTCCAGCCCCATGTACAGGGTGATCAGGTCGGCAGAAGAGACCATGACCATCATCCCGACCACGGCCAGCGTGACCAGGATCGGATATTCAAAGCGCAAAAGCCCGCGCCGGGTCATGTAGTCCTGGCTCATCACCAGGACGGCTGCCGCCGACAGCAGGATCGTCACCTTGGCAAAGCGCGCAAAGGGATCATCGACGAACAGGCCCGAGAACACCAGCCGCTCGCCCGCGCCGGTGGCCCCGATGTACAGGCCAAGCGCCACGAACAGCCCCGCCGTCGCCCAGACGAGCAGCGGTGCCAGCTTGTCCTTGGTCGTGTAGACCGCCGCCAGCAAGGCCGCCATGGCGTAGCCCGCCAGCACGATCTCGGGCAGAAGGGTCTGGAAATCTGCAGAGGTCATCGAAGCGGTCCTTAGTGCAGGGCAAGCTCTGCCCCGTCAGCGGGCAAAGCGGCGTGGTAATCGGTGACAAGGGCCGCAACGGACGGCCCGATGATATCGGTCACAAGGCTGGGATAGACGCCCAGGATCAGGGTCATGGCGATCAGGGGCGCGAAGATCGCCTTTTCGCGGCGGTCCATGTCGGAGATCGACTTCAGCGCTTCCTTGATCAGGTCGCCGAACATGACGCGGCGATACAGCCACAGCGCATAGGCGGCGCTAAGGATCACGCCACTTGTGGCGACGGCGGCAACCCAGGTGTTGACCTGGAAGATGCCCATCAGCGTCAGGAATTCGCCGACAAAGCCGCTGGTCCCCGGCAGACCGACGTTGGCCATGGTGAAGAACATGAAGACCAGCGCATAGGCCGGCATCCGGTTCACCAGGCCACCATAGGCGTCAATCTCGCGGGTGTGCATCCGGTCGTAGATCACGCCGACGCACAGGAACAAGGCGCCCGAGATGAAGCCGTGGCTGATCATCTGGAAGATCGCCCCGTCCACGCCCTGCTGGTTGGCCGCGAAGATGCCCATCGTCACATAGCCCATGTGGGCCACCGACGAATAGGCGATCAGCTTTTTCATGTCGGTCTGTGCCAGCGCCACGAGCGAGGTGTAGACGATGGCAATCGCGCTCATCCACAGGACCAGCGGGGCCATGACGTCCGCGCCTACGGGAAACATCGGCAGGCTGAAGCGCAGGAAGCCATAGCCGCCCATCTTCAGCAGCACCGCCGCCAGGATCACCGACCCTGCGGTCGGGGCCTGCACGTGTGCATCGGGCAGCCAGGTGTGGACCGGCCACATCGGCATCTTGACCGCGAAAGACGCAAAGAACGCCAGGAACAGCATGGTCTGCAACCCGCCGACGACCTGGAAGCCGAGAAGGCTGAACGTCTCGGACCCGAAGTCATGCACCAAAAGCTTGACGATGTCGGTGGTGCCCGCATCCAGATACATCACGATCATCGCGACCAGCATCAGGACCGACCCAAGGAAGGTATACAGGAAGAACTTGAACGCCGCGTAGATCCGGTCCTTGCCGCCCCAGATGCCGATGATCAGGAACATCGGGATCAGCCCGGCCTCGAAGAACAGGTAGAACAGCACGAGGTCCAGCGCGCAGAACACGCCCAGCATCAGCGTTTCCAGCACCAGGAAGGCGATCATGTATTCCTTGACGCGCGTCTCCACGCCCCAGCAGGAATAGATCGTGATCGGCATCAGGAAGGTCGTCAGCATCACGAACAGGATCGAGATCCCGTCGACGCCCATCTTGTAGCTGAGGCCCAGGATCCAGGGCCGCTCCTCGACGAACTGGAACCCGGTGTTCGACGGATCGAACCGGAACAGGATGAACAGCGAGATGACGAAGGTCGCGCTGGTGGTGAACAGCGCAAGCCACTTCGCACCGTTGCGCGCCGCCGCGTCGTCGCCGCGCATGAACAGCGCCAGAATGACCGCTGCAACCAGGGGCAGGAAGGTGATGATCGAGAGAAGCTGATTTTCCATGTTGCGCGCCCCTTACTTCGCGCCGCCGAACATCGTCATCCAGGTCACAAGGATCACGATCCCCATGACCATCGCGAAGGCGTAGTGAAACAGGTAGCCGGACTGCGCGCGGCCTGCGAGGCGGGTGAGCATGGGGATGATCCCCAGCGCCACCCCGTTCAGTGACCCGTCGATGACGTTGCCGTCGCCGCGTCTCCACAAGAAGCTGCCCAGCCACTTGGCGGGGCGGACGAAGATCAGGTCGTAAAGCTCGTCAAAGTACCACTTGTTCAGAAGAAACAGGTACAGCGGCCGCTGCTGCGTGGCCAGACGGCGCGGCAGGCTGGGGTCCTTGATGTAGAACAGCCAGGCCAATGCAAAGCCGATCACCATCGCAACGAAGGGCGAGACCTTGACCCAGGTCGGCGCTTCGTGCGCGGCGTGGATCACATGGTTGTCGGGTCCGATGAAGATCGCGCCTTTCGGAGCGACACCGGCCATCGGGGCGGCATGACCCTCGGCAGGTGCGGCGTCTTCCGCAGCGACCGTGCCCTCGGCGGGGGCGGCTTCCGTTGTCGCGTGGTCTTCCGTTGCGACGGCACCCTCGGTGGGGGCGGCCTCCCCGGTCGCGTGGTCATCCGTTGAGCCGTGTTCGGCGGCGGCTTCCATGCCGAACCAGGTCCGCAACTTGGCCTCGTCCCCGAAGAAGTTGTTGTACCAGATCATCCCCGAGAACACCGCGCCAAGCGCCAGCACCCCCAGCGGGACCAGCATGACGGCAGGGCTTTCGTGCGGCGTATGCGCCCCATGCCCGTGACCGGCGTCGCCGTGCGCGTCATTGCCATGCGCGTCGTGCACGTGCCCGTGACCATGGTCGTCATGGCCGTGCGCGCGGCTTTGGCCGTAGAAGGTCAGGAACATCAGCCGCCAGCTGTAGAAGCTGGTCATGCAAGCCGCCACGACCAGCAGCCAGAAGGCATAGGACGACCCGACCCAGGCGCTTTCGATCACCGCGTCCTTCGACAGGAACCCGGCAAAGCCGTAATGCGTCAGCGGGATGCCGACCCCGGTGATCGCCAGCGTGCCGATCATCATCGCCCAGAACGTATAGGGGATCTGCTTGCGCAGCCCGCCATAGTTCCGCATGTCCTGTTCGTGATGGGTCGCGTGGATCACCGACCCGGCCCCCAGGAACAGCATCGCCTTGAAGAAGGCGTGGGTGAACAGGTGGAACATCGCCACCGAATAGACGCCCACCCCGGCGGCCACGAACATGTAGCCCAGTTGCGACATGGTGGAATAGGCGATCACCCGCTTGATGTCGTTCTGCACCAGGCCGATGGTTGCGGCCACAAAGGCGGTGGTCGCGCCAAGGACGGTGATGAAGGCCGTCGCCTGCGGGGCGTATTCGTACAGCGGTGACATCCGGCAGACAAGGAACACCCCCGCCGTCACCATCGTTGCCGCGTGAATCAGCGCCGACACCGGCGTCGGACCCTCCATCGCGTCGGGCAGCCAGGTGTGCAGGAAAAGCTGCGCCGACTTGCCCATCGCGCCGATGAACAGAAGGACGCCGATCAGGTTGGCCGCGTTCCAGTCCGACCACAGGAAGGTCAGGTTCGTCTCGGCAAGCGCAGGTGCGGCGGCAAAGACATCGTCGAACTTGATGCTGTCGGTCAGATAATACAGCGCGAAGATCCCCAGCGCGAAGCCGAAGTCGCCCACGCGGTTGACGACGAACGCCTTGATCGCCGCCGCGTTGGCAGACGGCTTGCGGTAGTAGAACCCGATCAGGAGGTACGAAGCGACGCCCACGCCTTCCCAGCCGAAGAACATCTGCACCAGGTTGTCGGACGTCACCAGCATCAGCATGGCAAAGGTAAAGAACGACAGATAGGCAAAGAAACGCGCCTTGTAATGCTCGCCCTCGGGCCAGTTGTCGTCATGCG
>JAKQLM010000068.1 GCA_029567145.1 Pseudomonadota bacterium | reverse complement strand
AACCCGCGCCAAGCGCTTTGCCGACTTCGTTGCCATGCTGGAAAAGGGCGAAAGGCTCTATCCATGATCCACACCTGGCCCGCCCTCAAATCCTTTGCCCTCGCCCTCAACCTGCCGATGGTCACCATCGACCACCCCTGGGGCAACGAATGCCTGAAAGCGCACGGCAAGATGTGGTGCTGGTGGTCGCCGTACGTCGACGCTGCCGTCTTCAAGGCGAGCCACGCCGAACGCGAGATGCTGCTTGAAGCCGACCCCGACACTTTCACCCTCCACCCCCACTACGCCCCGCACAACCTGATCCTGGTCCGCGCCGGGCACATCGACGAAGGCTGGGCCCGCGCCCGCCTGATAAGCCAATACCGCGACGCCGCGCCGAAACGCTGGCTGAAAGCCTGGGACGCCGCCACCCCGCCGCCCTGACCAAAAGCCTGTTCACATTGGCCCAAATATCCTGGGGGGTTTGGGGGGCGACGCCCCCCATCAGCCTTTGCTTTGCGCCCTTCCGCGCAAAGCAAAGAGACCAGACTTGCGGCGCAAGCCGCTCATCTTGCGAACCGTCCTAACTCTCGATCCGGCATTGAAAGCAATTGTTCCGGGCCGACCGGACATGCACATAACTGACCCGCGGATCGCTGAACAACGCCTCCGCCCGCGCAGCAATCCCTCCCGTCGGGATCACCCCGCCGGTGCCATAGACGATCCGGTCGTCCGCCCCATAGCCCCGTACGATGTAATCCGGCGAGGTCAGCATCGCGGGCAGATCTTCCCCGCCCCCCACCTCGCCACCCCCCGCCTCGCAGGGGTCCGCGCACAGAAAGATCGGGCCGACCTCGGCATAGGGCTGCGGCGCAGGGAACGGCCGATGCGCCAGCACCAGAACGCCCGCCCCCTCGGGGATCAGCGCCAGACAGTGACGACAGGGATACCCGCCCCCGTCCGACACCATCCGCTCGGGCGCCTGCCCGTTCGCATCCGCCCCACCCGCCTGATAGGCCCGCACCACATCCGTCGGGATCGCCACAAATCGCATCGCATCCTCCTGCTTTCACCGGAAGATGCCCGCCCATTGCCCGGACGGCGACCCGATCCTTGCGGGTTCAGCCCCCCCGATCCAACGGGAGCCAGACTGGCGTCAGACTGGCTCGATCATCCGTCCGATCGGCCGCCCGCCCAGGATGTGCAGGTGATAATGCGGCACTTCCTGATGCCCATGCGCGCCGGTGTTGGCGATGGCGCGAAACCCCTCGTCCCCGGTCAGCCCCAGGATCGCGCAGGTCTTGGCAACCGTGCGGTGGAAATCGACAATCTCTTCTTCCGACGCCTCGGCCGAGAAATGGTCCAGCGACACGTAAGCGCCCTTCGGGATCACCAGCACATGCACCGGGGCCAGCGGCCGGATGTCGTGAAACACCAGCGTCTGCGGCGTTTCCATCACGGTCCGGTTCGGGATCTCGCCGCGCAGGATCCGGGCGAAGATGTTGGTGGGGTCATAGGTCCAGCCCATCGGAAATGCCTCTCTCAGTCAACGAACAGATAGTCGGTCGCCGCAATCTCGCGTGCCGCCTCAACGGGGATACCCAGAAACTCGGCCAGAGGTAAGGCGTTCTCGTCCGCACTGGCGGATTGGCGGATCCGGACATGGCCTGCAAGGTTCATGTCGCGCAGCCGGTCGCTTTCAAACCGCACGTCATAGCGGATCGTCGGCAACAGCTGCGCCATCGCCGCCGGGGCGGTGTGCGGACCGGCCAACCCGACCCGACGCGCATGGCCGACCAGGTAGTCGTCGGTGAACTCGCAGTCGATTTCCAGCAGCCGCACGCGGGCGCGGTCGTTGTAGAAATCCTGGATCAGATCGGTGCTGGCCGGGTCCAGACACAGCACCAGCCGGTCGGTCTGCCAATAGTCGAACAGCATCCTGACCAGCGCGCGGCGGTGCCGCATCCGTTTCGGCAGGCCGATCTGCAACCCGCCCAGATCGGGCAGGGGCGTCCCCTCTTCGTTGAACAGATAGTCCACCGCCGGCAAGTTCGTGACCTGCCGCACCCGGTCGACCAGTCGCTTGGCGACGTGCCATTTCTTGCAGGTCACCAGCATCAGCGTCCGGCTGCGGCCCAGGCTTGCCTCGGTTTCCCAGAACCGGGGGGCAAAGCGGCGGCCCACGCGCCCGCGCTCGGTCAGAAAGGCGAACTGCCGCCGCCCGTCGCCGCCGGTGTCAAAGTCCCGTCCGGTCGAGGCGTACAACGTCCCCAGCCGTTCCTTCAGCTCTTTCGCCTCGGGGCTGATCTTGCGGGCAAAGAGATAGTCCTGGCTTAGCAAGAGGTCATGGTGGTCGTCATAAAACGTCACTGGCATCCCATAGTCGGTGAACATCAGGAACGTCAGCGTGCGCGACCGGATTTCGCGTTCCGGCACCAGATGGGCGACGATGGTCTGAAAGAACGTCTCGTCCGGGATCCAGGTCGTGCGAAAGAACCGCATCACATCCCGGCGCTGCCGGATGAACTGCAAGACCGCCTCGACCGTGCGGCGGCGCAGGCACCACCATTGGCTGCCGATCCGGATCTTCAGATCCTCGGGCACCGCCCGCGCCAGCCCCAGCCGCCTTTGCAGGTTCATCGACGCGTAGAACAATCCCTTGCGCTGCCGTTCGTTGAACCAGTGCCGGTAGATCAGACGTTCTTCCTTGATCCCGGTCTTGATCCAGTCCGAGGCGAAGAAGTCGAAGCTTTCGATACAGTCGGCCTCGTTTTCCTCCAGCCAGCGATGGACGTATTCCGCCGTCTTGATCGGCATGCAGTCGCCCGACAGCATGTAGAAATGCGTCGCCCCCGGAAACGCCGCCTCGGCGGCCCGGACCGCCTCCAGCGTCGCGGCGACCAGGCTCCATTCGCCCCAGCCGCATTTCAGCCGCCGCCGGGCAAAGGCCACGCGCGGGTTTTCGGCCAGGGCCGCCCTGATGCGGTCGAAATCGGCGGGCCTCGCGCGGGCGTCGAAATGAATCGCGATGCAATCGCCCGTCGCCGTCAGGCGCAGGGCCTGGGCGATGATCCCCTCGGGGTCCTTGTGGCACAGAAGGATGAAGGCAATCTGCGTCATGGGTGTCGCGTGCAGGCTGTGCGGGTCATGGCCGTTTCCCTAAACCGTGGGAAGCTTCCTTGAAAAGCCCGAACTTGTCTGCTTGATTGCCGCAATCTGAAGGCTTCTGTTGCATTTGTGCAGATTGATCGTGAAAGGGGCGCGGCATGGGATTTCCCGGAACCTGGATGACGGAGTCCGAAAGCGTCGTCTACCGGGTGGTGCCGAAATGTGCCTGCTCGACCATCGGCCAGATCATGTACTATTCCGACCATGGCCGGTTCTTTGATGGCGACATCCACGATGCCCAGTCCGGCATGCACAAATGGGCGCTGGAGGGCAGCCAGCAAAGGATCGAACGCGCGGTCCGGGGTCACAAGACCTATGCCTTCACCTGCGTGCGCAACCCCTATACCCGCGTGCTGTCGTCGTTCTTCGACAAGATCTGCGGCATCCAGCGCAACGGCAAACGCTATCGCGGCAACCTTGTGCCGCTCTTGATCCAGAAATACGGGGTCGAGGTCGGCGGCGACGACGGCAAGCAGGACTTTGACCAGATCGCCAGCTTCCGTCGGTTTCTGCTGTTCGTCCGCGACACGATCCGCTGGCGCAAGCCGATGGAGCCGGACATCCACTGGTCGGCGATGGCGGGCCATGTCTCGACATTCATCGTCAATGGCGGGCGCTACAACAACATCTTCTTCACCGAGGATTTCAATCCCGGCATGCAAAGCGTGCTGGACCGGATCGAGGTGAAGCATCCGATCGATCTGGCGCAGATTCCCCGGTTCAACGAAAGCGAAGGCCACGGGCCGAAACGCGCCCACCCGGTCGAAGCCTATTTCGATGACCTGTCGATGCATCTGATGTGGGAAATCTACAAACGCGATTTCCAGCTGTTCCGCTATGATTTCGACAATCCGGGCAACAAGCTGCCGAAAGGCCCGGTTGACCTGGACGAAGTTCACGCCAAGCTGGGCGACTAGCGACGGTGGGCAAATTGCCCACCCTACGCCCGTGTCTGGTTTCAAACGCGAGGGTCAGATGACACAGGTTTCCGGCGGCTGTCTGTGCGGCGGCGTGCGGTTCACCGCCATCGGCGCGCCCTGGCGGGTCGGCATCTGCCATTGCCTCGACTGCCGCAAGAACCATGGCGCGCTGTTTCACGCCTCGGCCATCTTTCCCGAAACCTCGGTGACCGTCACGGGCGAGGTGCGCAGCTTCCGCGACCGCAGTTTCTGCCCGACCTGTGGCTCGCCGGTCTTTGCCCATATCGGCGACGAGATCGGCATCAACCTCGGGGCCTTCGACGCCCCCGACCAGTTCCGCCCGACCTATGAGCTGTGGATGATCCGCCGCGAAAGCTGGTTGCCCGAATTTGTCGGGATGCGGCACTACGCCAAAGACCGCGACAGCGACGGCCGGACCGAGGGCTGACCCCGACATCCTTGAACAAGGGTTCTGACAGGTTTCTTGCCCAGGAACCTTGCGCGCGCTCCATGTCTTGCCGGATCGTCCAGCCCCACGCCCCGGAACCGGCGTTTGACCCGGAGCAGATGGTCCGGCATCGCCGCCGGGGCATCCGATACATCCGGTTGCGGTAGAACCCGCCGCCGCGGACTTGCCATCGCTCGCCATCCGCGCCCCTGTCCAGGGTCCGGTCTCGGGGCAACCCACCGTCCGAAGCGGTGACGTGGTGGCTGGACCCGACCCAGGCAATCGCCGTGATCACATGCGCCAGTGCGCCGCGATCCCGACCCACTCCCCCTGTGCGACCCGGTCCTGCATCGACCCCCCCTCGCACGTTTGCCGAACCGCTATCCCGCGCGTGACTTTTCTGCTAATCCGTAGAAAGCCCGCGCCACTTTCAACCCGTGCCGAACAATGTCCTATGTCAACAACATCCGCATGTTCGTCCGTGTCTATGAACTGGGCAGCATGTCCGCCGCTGCGCGCGACCAGCGCACCTCGCCCGCCGTCGCCTCGGCCCGGATATCCGATCTGGAAAAGCACCTTGGCGTCCGCCTTTTCGCCCGCACCACCCGCAGCCTGCAACCGACCGAGAACGGCCGCATCTTCTATGACGGGGCCGGCCGCGTGCTCGAGGCGATCGACGAAGCCGAATCCGCCGTGATGGACGTGACGCAAAACCCGCGCGGCACGATCTTTGTCGCCGCTCCGCTGGGGATCGGGCGGCGCTTCATTGCGCCCCGGGTTCCGCAGTTCAAGGACCTGTATCCACAGATCGACGTCCGCCTGCGCCTGTCGGACCGGGGCATCGACGTGGTCGCCGAAGGCATCGACGTCGCCTTCCACCTTGGCCTTCTGGAGGATTCCACGCTCAAGGTCCGCACCATCGCCGATTGCCCCCGGGTGATGTGCGCCTCGCCGGACTATATCGCCCGGCGCGGCATGCCCGCCGATGGCGCGGCCCTTCTGGCCGAAAAGCATGACTGCCTGAACCTGCGCTTCCCCGGCGCGCGTGAGTTTCAGTGGACCCTCGTCACCCCCGAAGGCCCCCGCAGATTCGAGATCACCGGCCCGTTCGAAAGCGACGATGGCGACGTCCTGACCGGCTGGGCGCTGGACGGGCGCGGCATCGTGCTGAAACCGCAGTTCGAAATCGCCGACCATCTGCGCCAAGGCCGTCTGGTGCCGGTCGCCACAGCCACGCCGCCGCTCCCGCTCCGGCTGTCCACCCTGTCGCAGCACCGCAGGCTGAAAGACCCCAAGGCGCAGCTTTTCACCGACTTCATGACCGCCCAGGTCCGCGAGGATCTGCGCCGGGCGACCGCCCCCGCGTAGGGTGGGCGATTCGCCCACCTTCCAGACGAAAAAGGCGGGACCGAAGCCCCGCCTTTCCCGAACCTTGCAGCGGTCCTTACTGGATCTGCTGGCCGTTCACGAAGATCGCAAAGCCTTCCTTGGCTTCGATCTTCGACGTCAGCTCGTCCGGGCCCGCGCCGGGGGCCATGAACATGCCCATCATCATCCGCGCGCCCATCGCGTCGTCCTCGGTGATCAGGCCGGTCGCGATCAGGCCGTCGATCAGCTGCGTGGCACCCGTCACGGTCACGTTCGCCTCGCCCAGAGGCACCGGCATCCCCATCGAGTTGTCGAAGGTGAACGCCCCGGTCGCGCCCAGCGCGGCCCCGGCGACCTTCAGCGACAGTTCGGTGATGTCCAGGCTTTCCGGGGCAGGCGTCGGCGGCTCCATGCCGGTTTCGCTGGCCGCGATCATCGCAGGCACGTCGATCTTGGTCTTGCCCGAGATGTCGATGGCCAGGTCCGCCGCGTCATGCGTCAAGGCACCCTGCGGGTCGAACAGGCTCCACGCCTCTTCGTTCAGGCTGAACTGGCTCAGCTTCATCACAAAGCCGAAGTCGCCCGCCGTGTCCACCGCCGTCACCGGCGAGGTCAGGCCGAACTCGATCGGGCCCGAGGTGATCTTGACCGGAACCGGCAACATGCCCGAGGTGCCGTCGATCTCCAGACCCGCGCCGGTCGACTTGATCGACAGCACGTCCTTGTTGAAGGTGCCCGTCGCTTCGCCGCCACCGGCCTTGATGGTCAGCGCCATCGGCATGTAGGGGCTTTCCTGGTTCATCGTGCCGGTCGATTCCCCCTGCTTCGACGCAAAGCTGATCGACAGGCCTTCCTGCAGCGCCGCGCCGAAATCGGCCGGAGCCGCCGCCATGCCGCCCGCCGACATGCTGGTCGGCAAGGCGATGTCCAGCGACAGCTCGACGCCTTGCGTTTCGCTGGTCGTGGTCTGCTTCAGCTCCATCGTCGGATCGTCCGAGCTGGTGGTATAGGCCAGCGTGTCCGCCGTCAGGTCCAGCCCGAACGTCCGGTTGTCGCCGGGGGTGTCGCTGTAGGTGCCCGCCAGGTTGGCAAAGCCGAAATTCCCCGCCGCCTTCACCTCTGGCGCGGCCGACCCGTCGAACGACACGCCCGGATAGGCGGTGTCATAGACCACATCCAGCTTGGCCGCCGTATAGTCATAGGCCAGCCCGCCGTCCGCCTCGCGCGCGACCAGCGTCAGCCCGTCATGCGCGATCTTGACCGACCCGGTCGTCTCGCCCGACATGGCCACGCCGATGTCTGCGCCCGGAACGATGCTGACCGACCCGTCCGACGCCTCGGTCAGGGTCATGTCGGAAATCGTGATGCCCGGGGTCCCTGCGGGGGCGATCGACACGCCGTTCAGCGTCAGCACGCCGCCTGCATTGTTCTCGGTCGCGGCGGTCACTTCCAGCCCGACCATCGCGCCTGCGTCCTTCCACGACTGCCAGACCTGGTCGGCGGTCAAGGCAAAGGACGCCGTGCTGCCCATCAAGAAAACAACGGCCGGTGCGGCCAAATACGAAGTCATCCGAAACATGCGGTTCTCCTGGATCCGAAAAATGTGACCGCAATAGAAGATACTGTCTTGCAGGCAACCGCAAGTGACGCTTTCGCCAGCCCGCCGTGACAAATGCCGTCACGACTTACCGGCCTTGCGACCCCGTTGGCTCTAACAGCCAAAGGGCGCGATCCGCAGCGGCAGGTGATGGTGCTGGCTGGCATCCGGCACGCCAAAGCGGATCGGGATTTCGTCCGGAAACGGCCTGCTTTCGCCGCCCGGCCCGCTGGCGCACTGATCTTCACCCCCGGCGGCGGGCTTGCCCTTTGCGGCCTCCAGCACAGGCGTTGACAGCCGTCCCAGGAAACCCTCCGTTTGCACGCATCGCACCACGGCCCCCCCCA
>JAKQLM010000054.1 GCA_029567145.1 Pseudomonadota bacterium | reverse complement strand
TTTCCGGGCGGGATGATCGGCGCGCTGGTCTGGCACTTTGTGAACAAGGTGCCGCAGATGGTGATCCTGGTGCTGTTCGGGCGCCTGGTCTATCTGACTTATGTCGCCAAGGTTCCCAACCGGATGGAGGTCCTTCGCGCCGAGATTCTGGCCGTGCTGACCCGGCCCGAACGGCTGTTTTCCGGCTTTCTGGCTTTTGCGCTGATGGGGTCGGTGCTGATGTCCTTTGCGCAACTGAAGATGTCGATCCCGCTGTTTCATCCGTTTTCCTGGGATGTGGCGATGATGAAACTGGATCAGCTGCTGCACTTTGGCCGGCATCCCTATGCCTTGGCGCATGCGATCTTTGGCGGGCACTATTCGCTGACGACCTTCAGCCTGACCTACAACTACTGGCTGTTCGTGACCTATTTCGTCCTGTTCGGCGCCTGTTTCGTCAACCCGGACAGCCCGCAGCGCATGCAGTACTTGATTGCATTCCTGTTCACCTGGGGCGTGGGTGGCAACCTGATGGCCGTCCTGTTTTCCTCGGCCGGGCCGCCCTACTATGCCTTGCTGGGGCTGGGCGATGCCTATGAGCCGCTGCTGGCGATGCTGCGGGACCATGCCAACGCCGGGGGCATGTCCGAGACCGGCATCCAGGACCGGCTTTGGCAGACCTACACCAGGCCCAACGGGATCAACTCGATCTCGGCCTTTCCCAGCATGCATGTCGCAAGCTCGGTCCTGATGGCGATCTACGGTTTTGCGATCACCCGCTGGCTGGGCTATCTGCTGTCGGCGTTTGCAGCGACGATCATGGTCGGGTCGGTTCTGCTGGGCTGGCACTATGCCGTTGACGGCTATGCCGGTACGTTGATTGCCGTCGCCAGCTGGAAGCTGTCGGGCTGGCTGATCCGGTCCAGGATCGGCCCGTTCCGGGGCGCAGCGGCCTAGATCACGTCCCAGTCGTCATCGTCGCGGGTCTGTCCGATCGCCATCCAGTCGGCGCGGATGCGGGCGATCCGGGTGTCGCCCCAGGTGCGGAAAACGATGTCGAAGCCTTGGGTCGTCACATCTTCGGCGGTGATATCGACGCGGCTGTTGGTCTTGTGGTCGATGTCCCACATCGAGATGCCGACCGTCACCACCGGCACCGTCTGGAACGGTTCACGAAAGGTCTGGGACTGGCGCACTTCGCGTGGGCCCGATCCGGTCCACATCGCGCCATCATGGGCAAAATCATTGAACAAAATCGTCGAGCCATTCTCGACGCCAATCGGACCGGCAAACCGCTTCATACTGCAAACACCTCACACCCCGGCGACAGATTGCCAGATTCGGAATTGAAATGGGTTAGCAAAATGAAAAAGGCCCCGGCATTTCGGGGCCTTTCACAAGGAATTGCGGTGCAGGCCCCCGGAGTCAGATCCCGGCAGCGGCCCGCATGGCGTAAAGATCGGCCACGGCCTTGTCGGCGGTGTCCTTGTCGGAATTGACCGCCGCCGCCTCACAGGCATCGGCAACCAGCGCGTCCAGCGTCGCCGGGGTCATCTCGTCCAGCGGCACCGCCTGCTCGGCCAGGATCGACACGCCAGTGGCGCTGATCTCGGCAAAGCCGCCAGTGACGACATAGGCCTTCATGCCGGACGCGCCGATCACCTTCAGCACGCCGGGACGCAGCGAGGTGATGGTGGGGGCATGCCCCTCCATCGCGGTCAGGTCGCCCATCGCGCCGGGAATCTGGACCTCGGTCGCCGGAAAGGACGCAAGGCGCCGTTCCGGGCTGACCAGGTCGAATTGGACCGTGCTGGCCATGTCGCCCCCTTACGCCGCTGCCGCAGCGAGTTTCGCGGCCTTGGCTTTCACTTCCTCGATGTCGCCGACCATGTAGAAGGCGTTTTCCGGCAGGTGATCGTATTCACCGGCCACAACTGCCTTGAACGACGCGATGGTCTTTTCCAGCGGAACCTGCACACCGTCCGAGCCGGTGAACACCTTCGCCACGTCGAACGGCTGCGACAGGAAGCGCTGGATCTTCCGGGCGCGGGCCACGGTCAGCTTGTCCTCTTCGCTCAGTTCGTCCATGCCAAGGATGGCGATGATGTCCTGCAGCGACTTGTAGCGCTGAAGGATGCCCTGCACCGAACGGGCAACGGCATAGTGCTCGTCGCCGATGACCGCCGGGTCCAGTAGACGAGAGGTCGAGTCGAGCGGGTC
>JAKQLM010000039.1 GCA_029567145.1 Pseudomonadota bacterium | reverse complement strand
CGTAGGGCGGCCAGGTGATCAGCGCCATGGCCCCGAAAACCAGCACGAAATCAATGATCTGCGTGTTGCGGTAGATCGGATTCAGCGTCTCCATATACCGGGCTTCCATCCACAGGCTGATCGGCTGCTTCAGGCTGGCGTTGATCACGACGACCAGCAGAAGCTGGGGCACGGACATGGTGATATCGGTGAACCACATCACGAACCGGTCAAACCAGCCGCCGTAGAACCCCGCGATAGCCCCAAGGACGACGCCAATCAGCACCGCAATCACTGTGACCCCAACCGCCACCATGAACGCCGTCCGCGCGCCGTAGATCAGGCGGGACATCACATCACGGCCAAGGTCATCGGTCCCCAGCCAGTGCTGCGCCGAAGGCGGCTGGTTCCGCAGGTCAAGGTTCTGCGACAGGAAGTCATAGGGCGACAGCCACGGGCCAAACACGGCTACCACCACCAGCGCCGCGATGATCACCAGCCCCGCCACGGCCAGCCGGTTCCGCTTCAACCGCCGCCAGGCATCGCGCCACAGGCTTGAAGGCTTGTCCTCGATGTCGATCATGGTTGTCTTGGGCATTGCCATCTCAGGACCCCTTCACATCGGCAGCCCGGGGGTCGAGCAAGGGATACAGTAGGTCCACCATCAGGTTCGACGCCATGACCAGGAAGGACCCGATCAGCGTCACCGCCAGGATCACCGGATAATCGTTGTTGATCAGCGCCTGCACGGTCAGCCGCCCCAACCCCGGCAACCCGAACACCAGTTCCACAAAGATCGCGCCATTGACGATGGTGATCATGATCAGCCCCAGCTGCGTGACCACCGGCGTCAGCACGGGCCGCAGGATGTGGCGGAGCGCGACCATGATCTCGGGCACGCCCTTGGCGCGGGCGGTGCGGACGTAGTCCTCGGACAGAACCTCGATCACCGCAGCGCGCGTCTGGCGCAGGATCAGGGCGATGGGCTGGAACGACAGCACGATCAAGGGCAGGATGATCTTGACGCTGAACACCCCGCCCCAGCCGTAGGGCACCGCGCCATCGGGCAGGACCATCAAAAGAAGCACCATCAGCAAAGGCCCTGCGACGTAAGCCGGGATCGCCCACAAGGCCACCGCCGTCCCAAGGATGAAGTAATCCAGTCGCGAGTTCTGCCGCAGTCCTGCCACCATCCCCAACGGCACCGCCACCAGCGCGGTCACCACGATCGTCAGTAACCCCAGCGCCGCCGACACCGGCGCGGCGGCGGAAACCATCGCCCAGACCGACCGACCCGAGGTCAGCGAATTGCCGAAGTTCCCTTGCAGCAAGTTGCCGATATAGCTGAAGAATTGCACCAGAAACGGCCGGTCCAGCCCCGCCTCGGCGCGGATTGCCTCGATCTTGACCGGGTCATAGGCCACATCCCCGGGCGCACGCAGGAAGATCAGCTTGATCGGATCGCCCGCGCCATAGAACGCCAGCGCATAGACCCCAAGCATGACCAGCAGCACCGAAGGCACCCAGACGATCAGACGGCGCAGGATATGGGCGAACATGGGGGACTTTCGCAGGTGAAAACGGGGCAGGGAATACCCCCGCCCCGTCCGTTGCATGTCAGATCAGGCGATGGACACGGCCCAGGGCGCCACAACCTGCCAATCCAGGTTCTTTTCCATGCCGGTGACGCTTGCCGTGGCCCAGCGGCTCATCGTCTGCTTGTACCAGGGGATGAACATGTAATCGTCGCGGAAGATGCGTTGCGCTTCCTGCGCCTTCGCCACGCGCGCCGGATCGTCGGCGGGCAGCGCCAAAGCCTCGGCGATCAGCGTATCAACGGCATCGTTCTTGTAGCCGCCCATCTTGCCCTGCGCGTTGCCGGAGCCGCTGGCAATCGACCCCGCCAGATAGCTGGCCGCATCCGGAACCCGCGTCCCCACGTCGTCGCGGAAGATCTGGATCGCGTTCTGGTCGGGGCCGGAATACTGGTCCTGCTGCGGCTTCATGTCCACCGCGCTGATCCCAAGCACCTGCCGCCACTGTTCGGCGATATACTGCGCCGCCGCCTCGTTCGCGGGCGAGGAAATCCCCACGAACATCAGCTTCGGCAGCTTCTCCGGCCCGCCATAGGTCGATGCCGCCAGCGCCGCCTTTGCCGCCTCGGGGTCGAACGGGAACGGCACGAAAGCAGCGTCATCCTCACCCGGGACCGAGTTCATCACGGTATCGGTCTTCTGGTGCGGCCCGTCGGGGAAGCTGGCCTTGATCAGCCCGTCACGGTCCACCGCCAGGATCAGCGCCTCACGCACCTTGGGGTCATCCATCGGCGCGCGGGTGGCGTTGAACCAGAAATGCTGGCTGGTCGGGATCGTCGGCCCGGCGGCAAAGTCAGCCCCAAGGTCGAGCACCATGGTCGAGGTCACCAGTTCGGTATGCGCCTGATACTCGCCGGACTTCAGCATTTCGGTCGCGGTCACGTTGTCTTCGACCGCTGTCAGCTCGATCCGTGCCAGCGCCGGGGCCGGGCCAAAGAAGTTCGGGTTCGGCACCCAGACCACCGTCCCCGCATCCAGATCGACGCTTTCCATCATGAACGGCCCCGAAGTCGCGCCATTCGCCCCCAGGAACCAGTCCGCCACCTCGTTCCCGTCCGCGCCGCGCGCGACAGACACCTTGATGATCGGCGCGATGTGGTTGGCCAGCCGCTGAAAGAAGATCGGGTCCGGCCCGGCCAGCGTCACGACAAGCTCACCCTTACCGGCCACGATGCCACTGATATCGGTCGCCGTGCCGTCCTTGACAGCAGCATAGCCCGCGACGCCCGACAGCACCTGATCAATCCGCTGGTTCTTGGTCGAGGGCATTGCCGACAGCTCCCAGCTGCCCTTGACGTCCGCCGCAGTGATGGGCGAGCCATCGGCGAATTTCGCGTCCGGGCTGACCTTCAGCGTCCAGACAGAGAAGTCGGCATTCGGCGCCCATTCGGTCAGGACATAGGGCTGGATCTCGCCCTTGTCGTTGAAATACATCGCACTGGCGTTCCAGAACGAGTTCCAGCGGAACGGCACGCCGCCACCGCGCAGGGGCGACCAGTCCTGGTTGAAGGCCGGGTTGATCGCCTTCAGCACCTGGCCCTCTTGCGCCATCACGATCCGCGCGCCGGGCCCAAAGGCCGCGACCGCCACGGCCGATCCGATCCCGAATTGCAGAAGGCCCCGGCGGCTGATGCCTGCCTTGCGTTCGTTCCGTTCCATCTTTTCCTCCCGAAAAGCATCCCTGGCCGCTGCCCGGCCCTCACGACTCTGGCCAAAGCAGCCTGCCGCGTGACAGGCCTGTCAACTTGTTATTCCCGACCTGACAAGTTGGCTCCGGTCCTCCCTGCAGGTCGATCACGGGAATGAAATAATATCCTTTAAAAAAAATATATAGCCGCAGATGGCTGACCTGCAGGCCGTGATCAGCCCTTGACAGCCCACTTGACAACTTGTGATCTTTTCCCACCCCAACGCGCAGGTTGCCCATGTCCGCCTTCCCGAACCGAGAGTTGACGACGCCCGAAATCGAAGCCGCGATGGACGGGCGGCTTCATGTCTCGCCCTCGGGTCGGGTCGATGCTTTCCTGCCCTCGCCCATGGTGCAGAACCACGCCGCGAACCTGCACATTCTGCCCGATGGCCGACTGGCCTGCGTCTGGTTCGGCGGCACGATGGAGGGGATGGGCGACATCTCGGTCTACATCTCCACGCTGGGCGCTGACGGCTGGTCACCCGCCCGCCGCCTGTCGGATGATCCCGCAAGGTCCGAACAGAACCCGGTCCTGTTCACCGCCCCCGATGGTGCGGTCTGGCTGTTTCACACCAGCCAGCCCGGCGGCCGCCAGGACGAATGCGAAATCGTCGCCCGCGTCTCGCACGACGGCGGCGACAGCTTCGGCCCGGTCCACCGCATCGGCGATTTTCGCGGCGTCTTCGTGCGCCAGCCCCCGCGCCTGGGGCCCAAGGGCGAATGGCTTCTGCCCGGTTTCCGCTGCATCACCCCAGCGGCCGGGCGCTGGACGGGGGACATCGACAGCGCGGTGATGCTGGTGTCGCGCGATCAGGGGCACGGTTGGCAGGCGGTGGAGGTGCCCGACAGCCTGGGTGCCGTCCACATGAACCCCGTCCTTTCGCCCGGGACCATGCCCGCCTTCTACCGGGATCGCTATGCCCAATGGGTGAAGCGCAGCCTGTCCACCGACGGCGGGCTGACCTGGAGCGCGCCGCAGCCGACCGACCTGCCGAACAACAACTCCTCGGTGCAGGCCATCCGGCTGGCCGATGGTCGCATCGCAATGGTCCTGAACCCGATCAGCGCGGCGCAATCCGACGCCCGCCGCGCCTCGCTGTATGACGAGATCGAGGGCGAGGCCGAGGTGCAAGCGGTGACCACCGGGCCAAAGGCGATCTGGGGTGTTCCCCGCGCGCCGATGGTGCTGGCGCTGTCGTCCGACAACGGGGCCAGCTTTCCGCACCGGATCACGCTGGACGACGGGTCCGGCCATGCGCTGTCGAACAATTCGGCCAAGGGCGTGAACCGGGAATTGTCCTATCCGTCGATCCTGCAGGACGGGCAGGGGCGGCTGCACATCGCCTATACCTACCATCGCCGCGCGATCCGTTATGTCGGGATGGACCTGCCGCGCTAACGCCTGCGCCGCCGGGTGAACACAGTCCTGTCACGGGGCTTGTCCCCCTCTCGCTTTTCCATGCACCGCGCGGTAAGGCGCGGGGCAATGCCCGCATGGACAACACCCTCATGACCCCCGCCTTTCCCCCCGTCCGCGACCTGGTGCTGATCGGCGGCGGACATGCCCATGCGCTGGTTCTGAAAATGTGGGCGATGGACCCTTTGCCCGGCACGCGGCTGACCGTGGTCAACCCCGCCCCGACCGCCCCCTACACCGGCATGTTGCCCGGCCATATCGCGGGGCACTATCAGCGCGATGACCTGATGATCGACCTTGTCCGCCTGTGCCGATATGCGGGCGCGCGCCTTATCCTGGACAGCGCCACCGGGCTGGACAAGGCCGGGCGCAAGGTCCACCTGCAGGGCCGCCCGCCCGTGCCCTATGACCTGGCCTCGATCGACGTGGGCATCACCTCGGACCTGCCCGATCTGCCGGGGGCCGACCACGCCGTCGCGGCCAAGCCCCTGGCCAGCTATGCCGCCGCGTGGGAGATCTTTGTCGCCCGTGGCCTGGCCTTTCCCCGCGTCGTGATCCTGGGCGCGGGCCTTGGCGGGGTGGAACTTGCGCTGGCCTCCCTGCACCGGCTGCGGCAGGGCGGGGCCAAGCCGCAGGTGACGCTGGTGGACCGCGCCACGTCGCTTTTGCCCGGACTGGGTGCCCGCGCCCGCCGCAAGGTGCTGACCCGGCTGGCGTCCGAAGGGGTGATCCTGCGGACCGAAGTCGAGATCGCCTCTGTCGCCCCTGACCGGGTGCTTCTGGTCGGCGGTGAAGAGATCGGCGCGGACTTTACGCTGACCGTCGCAGGCGCGCGCCCGCATCCCTGGTTGGCGGGGATCGGTCTGGACCATGACAGGGGATTTCTGACCACCACGCCCGACCTGCGGACCTCCGACCCGCTGGTCTTTGCCGTGGGCGATTGCGCCACGATCCCCGGCGATACGCGCCCCAAGGCCGGGGTCTTCGCCGTCCGCGCCGCCCCCGTCCTGCACCACAACCTGCGCGCCGCCTTGTCCGGGCAGCCCCTGCGCCCGTTCCGCCCACAGCGTGATTATCTCAAGCTGGTGGCACTGGGCGGACAGGATGCCGTGGCCGACAAATGGGGCCTCGCCCTGTCCGGCCCCCGGCTTTGGCGGCTGAAGGACCGGATCGACCGCGCCTTCATGGAAAGGCTTGGGGACCTGCCCGCCATGACCGCGCCCCCGGTTCCCGCAACCGCCAGCGAAGGCCTGGCACAGCATCTGGCGCGACGCCCCCTGTGTGGCGGCTGCGGGGCAAAGCTTGGTCCGGACATACTGGCCGCGGCGCTTGCCGACCTGCCCCCGCCCCAGCGCCCCGAGGTTCTGTCCGGCCCCGGCGATGATGCCGCCGTGCTGGCGCAACCGGGCGGCGGCGTGCAGGTCCTGACCACCGACCATTTGCGCGGCTTTTCCCCCGACGCCCGCCTGATGGCCCGGCTGGCCGCCCTGCACGCGCTGGGTGACATCTGGGCGATGGGGGCCGCGCCGCAGACCGCCCTTGCGCAGATCACCCTGCCGCCGATGGGCTCCGACCTGCAGGCGCGCATGCTGGCCGAGATCATGGACGAAGCCGCCCGCATTTTCCGCGACGCCGGGGCGGACATTGTCGGCGGGCACTCCACCGAAGGGGCCGAGCTGACCATCGGTTTCACCGTCACCGGAACCGCCGCGCGCGTGATCGCCAAGGGCGGGGCGCGGCCCGGCGATGCGCTGATCCTGACCAAACCCCTGGGCTCTGGCACGATCCTGGCCGCCGAAATGGCTCTGGCCCGCGTCCCCGGGTTGATGCTGGGCGAGGTCTGGCAGTCCTGCATCGCCCAGATGTCCCGCGCCCAGGGCGACGCTTCGGCGCTGCTGGCCCCGGTCGCCCATGCGATGACCGATGTCACCGGCTTTGGTCTGGCCGGGCATCTGCTGGAGATGCTGGACGCGTCAAGCACCGCAGCGACGATCCGGCTGGACGAGGTTCGCCTGATGCCCGGCGCGCTGGACCTGACGCAAGCCGGGCACGGGTCATCGCTGCAGCCGGCAAACCTGGCGGCGGTCAGCTGGCGGATGACCACCCCCGACGACCCAAGGGTGCATCTACTGACCGACCCGCAAACCTGCGGCGGACTTCTGGCTGCCGTCCCGGCGGATCAGGCGGATCAGGTTGTCGCGGCTTTGCGTGTCGCGGGCCATGACGCGGCCCGGATCGGCGAGGTCACCTCCGGCCCGCCGCATCTGACGGTCACCTGACACCGGCCCGGATCGCCCCGGCCAGCCGGTCCGCGATGCCGGGCAGGTCCGCTGCGTCCAGCCGCCCCACCGCCAGATCGACCAGCGGCGCGGCCATCCGTTCGCGATGCTTGCCATAGCGCGGGTCATAGTGCCGCTCCATCAGGCTGTCGGCCAGCGCGATGAAATCGCCCGCCCCGGCCAGCGTCTGCCAGCCGTCGATCACCTCACGCGGGTGCAGGGGCTTCAGCAGGTCCACCGTCGCCGCCAGCCGAGCGGGGTCGGCGGTCAGGTCGGCGTAGGCCCGTGCCAGATAATCGGCCCGCGCCGAACGAGGCGCGCTGACAGTCACCCTTGGGGCGGCGACCATCGCCTTCCACAGCATCGGCGGCAGGCGCAGGTTGCCGATCTTGCTGCTTTCCGCCTCGACCACCACTGGCCGTGTCGGGTCCAGCCCGGCCAGCGCCAGCGCCAGAACACCCTCGAACGCCTTTTGCGACGGCTGCGGCCCGACCGCGCCGAACAGCGACCCGCGATGCCGGGCCAGACCTTCCAGGTCGATCACCTGCACGCCGAATCCCGGAAGCAGGTTCAAAAGCTCGGTCTTGGCCGACCCGGTGTTGCCGTCCAGCACGACGACCGGCGCGCGGACCGGGGTGTCATAGACCTGATCCACCACCAGCCCGCGCCAGGTCTTGTATCCTCCGACCAGCGTTTCCACCCGCCAGCCGATCTGCCCCAGGATCAGCGCGAACGACCCCGACCTTTGCCCACCCCGCCAGCAATAGACCAGCGGACGCCAGCCCCCCGGACGGTCGGCCAGCGCCCCCTCCAGATGCTTGGCCGCGTTCTTTGCCACCAGGGCCGCGCCCAGCTTGCGGGCGGTAAAGGGGCTGACCTGCTTGTAGATCGTGCCGACCCGGGCGCGTTCCTCATCGTCCAGAACCGGAAGCGAAATCGCGCCGGGCAGATGATCCTCGGCAACTCGGCCGGGGCGCGGACGTCGATGATGTCATCGAAACCATGGGTCGCCAGATCGGCCAAAGAGGTCAGGGTGATCGCCATCACGCAGTTCTTACCGAACCCGGCGGAAAGGTGCCAGAGCGGCTGTGGCGCGGTATTTCCCCACTCGCCAAACCACCGGGCAGGGCGCATGATTCGCGCATGCGTGTTCTGGCCCTGATCCTGTCGCTCGTCCTTGCCGCCCCGGCCTTTGCGGGGTCGGAACCGTCACGCATTACCCGGGCCGCGCGGGATCAGGTCGGCGTGACCGTGACCTATGATCCGGCGTATGCCAGCCTGGAATTTCCGGGCGGCGACATTCCCCGCGACCGGGGTGTCTGCACCGATGTCGTCATCCGCGCCCTGCGCGACGGCTGGGGGATCGACCTGCAACTGGCGGTTAACCGCGACATGAAGGCGGATTTCGCGGCCTACCCGGCGCTT
>JAKQLM010000022.1 GCA_029567145.1 Pseudomonadota bacterium | reverse complement strand
GGCGTGGACCTTTCCGCCGGTCAGGTTCCAGATCAGCCAGCTGTCGACGGTCCCAAAGGCGAGATCGCCGCGTTCTGCCTTTGCCCGCGCGCCTTCGACGTGGTCGAGGAGCCACTTGACCTTGGTTCCCGAAAAATAGGGATCGAGGAGGAGGCCGGTTCGGGCGGTGATCATCGCTTCATGCCCGGCGGCCTTGAGGGCGCTGCAAGTGTCTGCGGTCCGGCGGTCCTGCCAGACGATGGCGGGGTGGATCGGCTGGCCGGTCTTGCGATCCCAGATCAGGGTCGTCTCGCGCTGGTTGGTGATGCCGATGGCGGCAATGTCGCTGGCCTTGATCCCGGCCTTTTCGATCACCGACCTCGCTGTCGCCGCGACAGTGGACCAGAGGTCGGCGGGGTCGTGTTCGACCCAACCGGGGCGGGGGTAGGATTGGGGAACCTCCTCCTGGGCCTGGGCGACGGGGCGGAGGGCCGCATCGAAAAGGATCGCGCGGGAGGAGGTGGTGCCCTGGTCGATGGCAAGGATATGGGTCATGTCAGAGGCCTGCCGGAAGACGTGTCCACAGTGGACAAACGCTGAGGTGTCAAGGATTACAAGGGCTTGGTCGCGGACGTTCGGGAAATTTTAAGCTTCTCGGTCATGCAGGAAGGCCTGGTCGCGAGACCCGGAGTTTTTCAAAACTCCGGACCGGAGCCTTCAAAGGCTCCGACCCGATTTCTTTGAAGAAATCGGCGCGGGCGGCACCGTTCGGCACCGCCCGCCCCGTCGTCGTGCTTACTGCCAGGACTTGATCAGCTCGTCATAGCTGATGGTTTCCGGCGTCGGGTCCTCGTTCTCCAGCTTGGCGACCGGGGCACCGGGCGCGTCCAGCCAGACCTGGGGATCCTGCGGTTCGTTCAGTTTCGGGCCGAAGTCGCCCTGAACGCCTGCGCGCTCAAGCCGTTCCAGCACCTTTTCCTGCTCTTCGCACAGTGCATCGAGCGATTCCTGCGGGGTTTTGGCCCCCGACATCGCGTCGCCGATGTTCTGCCACCACAGCTGCGCCAGTTTCGGATAGTCCGGCACGTTGGTCCCCGTCGGCGACCACTGGACGCGGGCGGGCGAGCGGTAGAATTCGACCAGGCCGCCCAGTTTCGGCGCGCGTTCGGTGAAGGACGCGTGCTGGATCGTCGATTCGCGGATGAAGGTCAGCCCGACATGGGATTTCTTCACGTCCACGGTCTTTGACGTGATGAACTGCGCGTAAAGCCATGCGGCCTGGGCGCGGTCCACCGGGGTCGATTTCAGCAAGGTCCAAGACCCGGCGTCCTGGTAGCCGACCTTCTGGCCGTCCTGCCAGTAGGCGCCATGCGGGCTGGGGGCCATGCGCCACTTGGGCGTGCCGTCCGCGTTCATCACCGGCAGGCCTTCCTTGACCATGTCGGCGGTGAAGGCGGTGTACCAGAACATCTGC
>JAKQLM010000011.1 GCA_029567145.1 Pseudomonadota bacterium | reverse complement strand
GTTCGTCCGGCGAATAGGTCATCGAGGCGTGGCTCAGGTCGCCCAGGCCTTCGATCCGGCCCACCGCCGCGTGGTCTGATCGGTCCACCAGCACCAGCGACCCGGTCGCGCGTTCGATGACAAGGCCAAGATCGCCGGTCGCTGTCAGCTCGTCCGCAGCCGCGAAAAGCGGCGTGACAAGCAAGGCCGCGACCAAAGCAAAGCGTTTCATGGGGTTTCCCCTTTCAGGTAATCTGCGATCCACAGCGCCTCGGTTTCGGTGAGAAGCGGTCGCCAAGGCGGCATCGCGGTGCCAGGAACACCGTCAAGGATGATAAGCGACAGAACCTCGCGGTCGGCCTCGGCCAGGGCGGCTTTGGTCAGCGGGCGGCCAAGGCCCCCTTTCAGCGTCAGCCCGTGGCACGATCCACAGTCCTGAAGCACCATATGCTCCAGTTCCGCAGCCCGCGTGGCGCTGATCTCGGCGGTGGCGGGAAGTGTCAGGATGACCGACAGTGCCAGCCCCGCCACGCCAGCCCCCGTCCAAAGCGGGAGACGGGCGGCACAAGGCGCCCTGCCAAGGCGGCAGACCGTCACGTCAGGCATAGGCGGCCATCCCGGCCCCCTCGCAGAGGGCGGCATCCAGTTCGGCAATCTCGGGATACATCCCGGCAACGCGGCCGATGACGAACAGGACCGGCGCCTCGGGCTGGGCTTTCGCAACCTCGGTGCCGATCTGGCCCAGGGTCGACAGAAGCCTGGTTTCGCGCGGTGTGGTCGCGGCACTGACCGCCAGCACCGGCAGGGCCGGGGCCATGCCGTGCCGCATCAGCTGCAACGCAATTTCGGCGATGTTGCCCGCGCCCATATAGACGACAAGCGTCGTGTCCTCGGACGCCAGCGACGCCCAGTCCAGGTCGAGAACGGCATCCTTGGCGCGGTGGCCAGTGACATAGCGCACGCCGGTCGCAAGGCCCCGGTGGGTCAGCGGAACGCCCGTGGACGAAGCCGCGCCCTGCGCCGAGGTGATGCCGGGGACATAGCTTACCCCTACACCGGCCAGACGGCAGGCCTCCGCCTCTTCCGACCCGCGCCCGAAGATCATCGGATCGCCGCCCTTCAGACGCGCGACGACCAGCCCCTCGCACGCGAGGTCGACCAGCAGCGCGTTGATCGCATCCTGCGGAACCTTGTGGAATTTCGGCAGCTT
>JAKQLM010000003.1 GCA_029567145.1 Pseudomonadota bacterium | reverse complement strand
GCTGCACAAGACACGGCTCCTTGACTGGCAATCGCCCCGATCCTCTGGCACTCTTCCCCGACAACAGCGGAGTCATTGATGCGTCACCTGGTTTTCCCCCTGCTTCTTGCGGCCACCCCTGCACTTGCCGAAACGCCGCTGACCGGGGCCGAATTCGATGCGGCCACCGTGAACACCACGATCACCTATGACTACGGCAACGGTCTCTTTGGCACCGAAGAATACCTGGAGGACCGCCGCGTCCGCTGGGCCTTTGACGGCGATCTCTGCATCTATGGCAGCTGGTACCAGAAGGGGGACGAGATCTGCTTTGCCTATGAAAACGACCCGACCCCGGCCTGCTGGCTGTATTTCCTGGAAAATGGCAAGATCCGGGGCCGCTACATGGGCGACGGTGGTGGCTGGGAGATTCTGGAATCCGCACGCGGGGGCGGGCCCCTGCCCTGCGCCGGTCCGGACGTGGGCGTCTGACGGCATGCGCTCTGCATTGATCGGCCTTCTGGCGCTGGCCGCCCCGGCGTTGGCACTCCCGGCCCTGGCCCAGACCCCGATGACCGTCGAGGAGTTTGACGCCTTCGTCACAGGCAAGACCATGGACTACATCGCGCGCGGAACGCAATACGGGCGCGAGGTCTACTTGCCCGGCCGCCGCGTCCGCTGGGCCTTCACCGCCGAAGAATGTCGGTCGGGCAGCTACTATGGCGACGGGCCGCACATCTGCTTTCTGTATGACGACGACCCCGAGCCGAAATGCTGGCTGGTCTGGGCCGAGGGTGACGGGCTGGGCGCCAGCTACATCACCGACGATCCCGGCACCGAACCGCGGCAGGTGCTGGAAACCGATCAGCCGCTGGCCTGCGAAGGCCCGGACGTGGGGGTATGATCCGATGACGCCAATCTTGCGCACTGCCATCCTGGCCTGCCTTGCCGCCGCCGCCCCGGCCCGTGCCGAAACCCCGATCACCGCCGCCGAGTTCGAGGCGCATGTCACCGGCAAGACCGTCACCTACCAACAATATGGCGCGATCTTCGGGATCGAGGAATATCTGGAGGGCCGCAAGGTCCGCTGGAGCGTCGCGCCCAACGAATGCCAGTACGGCAGCTGGTATCCGCAGGACGATTACATCTGTTTCATCTACGAATACGACCCGACCCCCGCCTGCTGGACCTTCTGGCTGCGCGATGGTGCGCTGGTGGCGCTGTCCCTGTCGGCAGACCCCGGGGCCGAACTTCACGAAACCGCACGCGACCAGACCCCGCTCCCCTGCCCCGGCCCGGACGTGGGGGTTTGACATGCGGGTGCTAGGCATCCTTCTCTGCCTTGCGACACCCGCCCTGGCCGAGCCCCCGATGACGGCGGCCGAGTTCGAGGCCTGGGCCGAAGGGCACACCCTGGACTACTATGTCGATGGCGCGCTCTGGGGCAGCGAACAGCATCTGCCGGGGCGCGAGACACGGGATGCCGATGTCGACGGTCCCTGCCACGCCGGGCGCTGGTACCCCGAGGGCGACGCGATCTGCTTCACCTATGACGTCAGCCCCGGCCCGCATTGC
>JAKQLM010000779.1 GCA_029567145.1 Pseudomonadota bacterium | reverse complement strand
GTGCTGATCACCGTCGCCGTCGCCCTGCCCGCCGCCGAAGCGTTACGGGTCCGGGCGGAGCGCACCAGGTCCTCCCGGACTCACGTTTCTTGGGCAAGAAATCTGGCAGGAATTTTGCTTGATATTCCTGTCTTCCGGTGCTGGCGTTCGGCTTCGGCCACAGGTTAAGATTCTCCTAACGTCCGTGGTCAACATCTTGTAATCATTCAGTCTCTCGCGTTTGTCCACCGTGGACACATCACCCGCAGGCCCGACCCAATGACCCATATCCTCGCTATCGACCAAGGCACCACCTCCTCCCGCGCGATCCTGTTCGACGCGGCCCTTCGCCCCGTCGCTCAGGCCCAGGAGGAGTTCCCCCAGCACTATCCAAGCCCGGGCTGGGTGGAACACGACCCCGCCGATCTGTGGTCCACCGTCGCCGCCACGGCACGGGCCGCGATCGAGAAGTCGGGGGTCAAGGCCACCGACATCGCCGCCATCGGCATCACCAACCAGCGCGAGACCACGCTGATCTGGGACCGCACCACCGGCCAGCCGATCCACCCCGCCATCGTCTGGCAGGACCGCAGGACCGCAGACACCTGCAGCGCCCTCAAGGCCGCCGGGCATGAAGCGATGATCACCGCCAGGACCGGCCTCCTTCTCGATCCGTATTTTTCGGGGACCAAGATCAAGTGGCTCCTCGACCACGTCGAAGGCGCGCGGGCAAAGGCAGAACGCGGCGATCTCGCCTTTGGGACCGTCGACAGCTGGCTGATCTGGAACCTGACCGGCGGAAAGGTCCACGCCACCGACGCCACCAACGCATCGCGCACGCTGCTTTACAACATCGCGACGGGCGAGTGGGACGCCGACATCTGCGCGCTCCTCGACATTCCCCGCTCGCTCCTTCCGCAGGTCCACGACTGCGCCGCCCCCTTCGGCATGACCCGCCCCGACCTGTTCGGCCGCGAGATCCCGATCCTTGGCGTCGCGGGCGACCAGCAGGCCGCGACGGTGGGTCAGGCCTGCTTCAGCGCGGGAATGATGAAGTCCACCTACGGGACCGGCTGCTTTGCCCTGCTGAACACCGGGACGGACATGGTCCCGTCGAAGAACCGCCTGCTGACCACCATCGCCTACCAGCTGAACGGCCAGCCGACCTATGCCCTCGAAGGCTCGATCTTCATCGCGGGGGCCGTGGTCCAGTGGCTGCGCGACGGGCTGAAGATCATCCGCGAGGCAAAGGAGACGCAGCCGCTGGCCGAAACGGCCGAGGAGGCGCAGGGCGTGATCCTTGTCCCCGCCTTCACCGGGCTTGGCGCACCCTACTGGCGGCCCGACAGCCGGGGCGCGGTTTTCGGGTTGACCCGCAACTCTGGCCCCGCCGAACTGGCCCGGGCCGCATTGGAAAGCGTCGGCTACCAGACCCGCGACCTGTTGGAGGCGATGCGGGCCGACTGGGGCACCGAGGCGCAGGGCGTGTTGCGGGTCGACGGCGGGATGACGGCCAGCGACTGGACGATGCAGTTCCTGTCCGACATCATCGGTGCGCCGGTGGACCGCCCGAAGGTGACCGAGACGACGGCGCTGGGTGCGGCCTATCTGGCGGCGATGCAGGCGGGGGTAATCGGCGGGCCGGAAGAATTCGCCAAATCCTGGGCGCTGGACCGCCGCTTCACACCGCAGATGGACGCCGCCACCCGCGCCGCGAAATACGCCCGCTGGGGCAAGGCCGTCACAGCGACGATGTCCGTATGACCGCCTTCGCGATCACCCAGCCAGGGCGCATCCTCTTTGGCCGGGGCGAGGCCGCAAAGACCGCCGGCGTGATCCGCGCCTATGGCGACAGGGTGCTGATTGTCCATGGTGCGAACCGGGATCGGGCAAGCTGGCTGCAGGTTCCAGCCGCAGAGGTGCAGGGACTGCCCTGCGCGGGCGAGCCTACGCTGGCGATGCTGGAGGAAGCTCTGTATCGGACGCGAGCCTTTGCACCGAAGGTCGTGGTCGGTCTTGGCGGCGGGGCGGTCATGGACCTTGCCAAGGCCCTTGCTGCGCTGATCCCCGCGCCTGACGGGCCGATGGAACATCTGGAGGTCGTGGGCAAGGGGCTTCCCCTCAGGGCCGATCCCTTGCCCTTCATCGCGATCCCGACCACCGCTGGCACCGGAGCCGAGGTCACGAAGAATGCCGTCATCGGCCTGCCGGAGCATGGCCGCAAGGTCAGCCTGCGCGACGACCGGATGGTGGCGCAGCTGGCCATCGTCGACCCGGCGCTGACGGACGGCTGCCCAAGGGCGGTCACGCTGGCCTCGGGGCTGGATGCGGTGACGCAGGTGATCGAGCCCTTTGTGAGTTGCAAGGCCACTCCTTACACCGACGCGCTGACCCGCCCGGCGATCGGTCTGGGCATGGCCGCATTGCGGCGGCTGATGCAGGGCGACGACCCGGGCGCCCGCGACCGGCTGGCCTGGGTCAGCCTGTGCGGTGGGCTGGCGCTGGCCAATGCCGGGCTTGGCGCGGTGCATGGCCTGGCGGGCGTGATCGGCGGCATGACCGGGGCGGCGCATGGGGCGATCTGCGGCGCGCTTCTGGGCCCGGTGCTGGCGGCGAACCGGGCGGCGACCTCGGGCGCGGCGCTGGCGCGGGTCGATGAGGTTTGCGCCATGCTGGCCGGGGTGCTGGGCTGTGGCGTGTCCGAGGCCCCGCAGGCCCTGCAGGACTGGGCGCAGGCCGCGGGGCTGTCGGACCTTGCCGCATTGGGCGTCCGGGCCGAGATGCATGCCGAGATCGCGCAGGCCTCGGTGTCGGCCTCGTCGATGAAGGGCAATCCGGTCGCGCTGTCCGAAGCCGCCTTGCGCCGCGTCCTGGACCAGTCCTGACGCAAGGTGGGCGGATCGCCCACCCTACGCCCGTGACAGGCCGGATGGCGGCAGGAATTTCGGGCCAAGGTCGCCGACAGGCCTTTGCGCCGGGCGCGGAACGGGTACAGTCCGAAGCCGGACCCCAAGCGCAGGTGCCTTGGGTCGGGCGGAAGCGTGGGGGCCATCCCCCACACCCCCGGGACAATTGGACAAGGTGAAACGGGGGGGCTTTGCGTGCTGAAAGGGATCGACAACCGGCTGAATGCCGAGGTGCTGGGGGTGTTGCGGGCGATGGGGCATGGCGATGTTCTGATCGTGGCGGACACCAACTTTCCCGCCGACAGCGTGGCGCGGGCCACCGTGACGGGCAAGCTTCTGCGGATGGAGAACCTGACCGCAGCCGAAGCGCTGAACGCGATCCTGACCGTCCTGCCGCTGGACACCTTTGTCGACGACTTTGCGGGCCGGATGGAAGTGGTCGGCGCGCCCGACGAAGTGCCGGCCGTCCAGGCCGAGGTGCAGGCCGAAATCGACCGGGCCGAGGGCAAGCCGCGCAAGATGGTCGGCATCGAACGCTTTGCCTTTTATGACATGGCGCGGGCGTCCTATGCGGTGATCCAGACCGGCGAGCGTCGGTTCTACGGCTGTTTCATGGTGCGCAAGGGCGTGATCCCTCCGGAGGTATGACGCGATGAAACCTATTGTGGTCCTTGGCATCTTTGTTGCCGACACTGCCTATCGCGCCGAGCGGATGCCGAAGATGGGCGAGACGATCCTGGGCCGCAGCTTTGTGCTGGGGCCGGGCGGCAAGGGGTCGAACCAGTCGGTCGCCGCGGCCATGGCGGGCGGCACGACGCATTTCATCACGCGGCTTGGCAAGGACGACTTTGCCCAGATCGCCCGGTCGACCTGGGCCAGGGCGGCGGTCCATCCCGAGGTGACCGAGGACGGCGAAAGCTATACCGGGGCCGCGTTCATCTTTCTGGAGGATGCGACCGGCAACAATGCGATCATCGTCTCGCCCGGGGCGGCAGCGCGGATCACGACGGCGGACCTGGACGCGAAGGCCGACCTGATCCGCAGCGCTGCGGTCTTTGTCACTCAGCTGGAGCAGCCGATCCCGGCGGCCCGGCGGGGGCTGGAGATTGCGCGGGCGGCGGGTGTCACCACGATCCTGAACCCGGCCCCGGCAGCGCCGCTGGACGACGCGATGCTGGCCCTGTGCGACTACATCACGCCGAACGAATCCGAAGCCGAAACCCTGACCGGGTTGCCGGTGACCACCGTTGTCCAGGCCGAGGCGGCGGCGGATGCGCTGATGGCGCGGGGCGTGGGGGCGGTGGTGATCACGCTGGGCGGCAATGGCGCGCTGTATCGGGACCGGACGCGGTCGGTGCATGTCCCGGTGATCAGCGCCGGGCCGGTGGTGGAAACCACGGGGGCGGGCGATGCCTTCAATGGCGGCTTTGCCGTGGCCCTGTCGGAAGGGCGCGACGTGGTGGAGGCGGTGCGCTTTGGCTGCGCCACGGCGGGGATCAGCGTGACCCGGCCCGGAACGGCCCCGTCGATGCCCGCGCGGGCGGAAATCGACGCGCTGCTTGCGCGCTGATCGGACCGTCATTCATCTGTTACAAATCCGTTGCATGACGGTCACGCGGACGTCCTAAAGCGACGGGGTGCGGCAGGAGCGGAGCGGGCGGATGGACGGCATGCAGACGACGGGCCAGGGGGTTGCGGCGCAGGACGCCAAGATCACCGCGCGTGGGGTGCAGGTGCATTACGGCGCGACCCATGCGCTGAAGGATGTCGATGTCGATATCCTTGACCGGGCGGTGACGGCCTTCATCGGGCCCTCCGGCTGCGGGAAATCCACCTTCCTGCGCTGCCTGAACCGGATGAACGACACCGTCGCCAGCGCTCGCGTCACCGGGAAGATCCTGCTGGAGGGCGAGGATATCTACGACCCCCGCGTCGATCCGGTGCAGCTGCGCGCCAAG
>JAKQLM010000755.1 GCA_029567145.1 Pseudomonadota bacterium | reverse complement strand
CGCTGGCCGACTACCGCCGGATGCGCGGATCAGAGGCGGTGGACTGGGCGCGGATCACCCGGCGCGACCGGGCCGCGATCTTCATCCCCGCCGACACCAGCCCGCAGGAAATCCGCGACTGCCTGCACGAGGAACTGGCCCAGGCGCTGGGTCCGCTGAACGATTTGTACCGTCTATCCGACAGCGTGTTCAACGACGACAACTTTCATTCCGTCCTGACCAGTCACGACATGGCGATCCTGCGGATGACCTATGGGCCGACCCTGGCCTCGGGCATGTCGCGCGACGAGGTTGCCCGCCGCATCGGGGGCAGCCCGCGGATCGGGCGCGACACGCCTGCGGACTGGACCCAGGCGATCGAGACCGCACTGGGCCGAACCGGCCCGCTGACCGCACGCCAGGCGGCGGCGGACCGGGCCTTGTCCATCGCGCTGGCCGCAGGCTGGCAGGACAGTCGCGCGGCCTTCAGCCATTTCGCGGTCGGGCGGCTGGTTGCGGGCAGCGACCCGATCCGCGCCTTCGATGCGTTTGACCGGGCCGCCGCGATCTATGCGCGGTTGCCGGGCGGCGACCTGCAAGTGGCGCATGTCGACATGCAACGGGCGGCGATGGCGCTGGCCGGGGGCCTGGCCGAGGAGGCCGCGCGTCTGGCCGACCGGGCGATCCCGGTGGTCCGGCGGCACGAAAACGCGGCCCTGCTGGCGACGCTGATGCTGATCAAGGCCGAGGCGCTGGACCAGTTGGGCGATACGGCCGGTGCGGCGGCGCTGCGCATGGACAGTCAGCCCTGGGCGCGCTATGGCTTCGGCCCTGACAGCGTGGTCAAGGCCCGGATGCGCGACATCGCCGCCGTGGCCGACCGCGCCTCGCAAGGCTGAAGGGGCTGCGTCGCGCGCCCCGGAAATGGGGCAGCATGTTGATGATCGGCGGTGTTCTTCTGGGCGCAATCGGTGGCGGGCTTCGGGCAAAGGCCCGGGGCGGCAAGCGGCTGGACATCGCGCAGTACGCGGCGGTCTATGGCATCCTGTTCGGAATGATCGGCCTGTTCCTGACCATCTATCTTGACCGGATGCTGCGGGGCTAGGGTCGATGGTTCGCTGTCCTGACCGTACGGCCAGGGCGGAATTTTCAAAAATTCCGCGTCGGAGCCTTCAAAGGCTCCGGTCCGATTTCTTCGAAGAAATCGGTCT
>JAKQLM010000750.1 GCA_029567145.1 Pseudomonadota bacterium | reverse complement strand
CGGAAGCTGCGGGTGCGGCAGTGGCGGGCTCTGCTGTGGCGGGCTCTGCAGGGGCGGGTGTTGCAGCGGGCGCGCTTGCCGGGGCTTCCTCGACGGGTGCTGCTGCCGCCGGCTCTGGGTCCTGCGGTTCAACCGTTGGCGCGGCGGGCGCTTCGCTGCCCGCATCAGCGACCTTGGTCTCGGCCGGAACGGTGGCTGCGACATCGGAGGCGGCGGGAGCGGGGTCTGCCGACGCCGAGGCATCAGCCTTGGTTTCCGCAGGTTTCGACGGCTCTGCTGCTGTTTCCGGTTTGGCAATTTCGGTTGCGGGAGCGTCCGGGGTCGATGCGGGAGCCACGTCCGTGCCTTCGGGGGCGACCGGGGCCTCTTCAGCCACGGCCGGTGCCTTGGTGGCATCCGCCGCGGGCGCGGCATCGGTCTTGGCGGGTTCAGGCTCAGGCTCGGTCGCTGCCGGTTCAGCGGCAGTCGCTGCCTTGGCCGGTTCAGCTTCCGGCGCGTCGGCCTTTGCTCCGGCATCGGGCGCGGTCGTTTCCGGCGCTGCGATTGGTTCTGCTGCGGCAACAGTGGGCGCGTTGTCATTTGCGGGTCGGGTCGGATACAGCATCGAACCGACGACCAGACCACCCGTGACCAACAGGCCGCCCGTAACCATGCCGAGAAGGAATTTGCCGACCAACGCTGCCTCCAGCCTTGCGCCGTTACGAGCGATCCGATGCCGGGCGGGGTTCGCCCAGACCTGTCGGACCGTCCGTTCTGATCGGCGCCATTCTTCTGTCCGGGGACAGTATAGCCTGTGGTTCCGCGGCCTTCACCCTTTTTTCTTCCCGTCGTCAACAAGTTGCCAGCACCGTGGCAGGTGGGCACTTTGCTGTTCGAGTCAGGGGGAACCTTGGAGGCGGGTACCGGAATCGAACCGGTCTTCACGGATTTGCAATCCGCTGCGTAACCTCTCCGCCAACCCGCCGCCGATGAGGTAGGCGCTGATTAGAGGATCATCGCCCTCGGCGCAAGGGGTCAGGTGCCGCGATATACCCCACAGACCAGCGCGGTCAGGGCAGTCTCGAACCGCCCGGCGGTATCGGGGGCGTCGGGGT
>JAKQLM010000741.1 GCA_029567145.1 Pseudomonadota bacterium | reverse complement strand
GATCTGCATGTCTGGCTTCTGGGGTTCCTGGCGCTGTTCTCGATGGTGCCGGAAGGGGCCGTGCTGGACTGGGCGGCGATCTATCTGCAGAAGGAACTGGGGTCGGATCTGTTCGTGTCGGGTCTGGGCTTTGCCTTCTTTGCCGGCGCGATGGCGGTGATGCGCTTTCTGGGCGACACGGTGCGCAACCGGTTCGGCGCGGTGCGGACGCTGCGGCTGTCAGGTCTTTTGGGCGCGGCGGGGATGATGGGCGGGGCGCTGGCCCCTACGGACTGGGTTGCGATTGCCAGCTTTGCGGTGGCGGGCCTGGGCGTCGCGAACATGGTGCCGATCCTGTTCTCTGCCGCCGGGAACCATCCGAACCTGCCCTCGGCCAGCGCGATTTCCATCGTCACCATGGTCGGCTACTGCGGCATCCTGGTCGCGCCGTCGTCGATCGGGTTCCTGGCCGAGCATCTGGGTTTCCGGCCGACCTATGCCGCGCTGTCGCTTCTGCTGGTCGTGGTGGCGGTGCTGGCGACGCAAGCGGTGGATGCGGACGGGGCCAAGGCGCTGCCCCCCGCAGACGCCAAGCCGGTCTGACGCCATGCGAAGGCTGCTGGCAGCCCTGATCTGCGGGGCGACCCCGGCGCTGGCCGGGGGTGGCCCCCTGCCCCGGGGCGCCGTGGCGGATTACCAGCTGGGCGGGGGCTACACGCCCGCGCCGGGGGTGACCGTCGTCGTGCGCGACAGCACCGACCGGCCCGCGCCGGGCCTGTTCAACATCTGCTACGTCAACGGGTTCCAGACCCAGCCGGGGGCGGACTGGCCAGCCGCGTTGTTGGTTCCCGGCGCGGACGGTCTGCCCCTGGCCGACCCGGACTGGCCGGATGAATACCTGTTGGACATCTCGACCGCTGAAAGCCGCATGGCGAACCTGGCGCTGCTGCTGCCTGCAATGCAGTCCTGCGCGGACAAGCGTTTTGACGCGGTCGAATTCGACAATCTGGACAGCTACACCCGGTCGGACGGGCGGCTGGCACAGGCGGACGCCCTGGCCTTTGCGTCCCTCTTGGTGGCAAGGGCCGCGCGGCTGGGCCTGCCCGCCGGGCAGAAGAACACCGCCGAACTGGGCGCAGAGGGGCGGCGGATCGGCTTTGCCTTTGCGGTGGCCGAAAGCTGCCACCGCTGGGACGAATGCGCCGCCTACACGGGGGTCTACGGCGCGGATCAGGTCCTGGGGATCGAGTATGACGGCGACCTGCGCGACAGCTTTGCCGATGCCTGCGCCGACCCCGACCGGCCCGGCAGCCTGATCCTGCGCGACCGCGACCTTGCCCCGAAGGGCGCGGCGGGCCATGTCTTTCAGGCCTGCCCCTAGGCGGCTTCAGGCGGCAAGGTCGTCCACGGTCGTCAGCCGTGCAAAATCGGCCCCCAGGATCGACAGGGTGACCCGCTGGACCGTGGCCGCGTCGATCCGCCCGCCATCATGCGCGGGCAGGTCGAATCCCAAGAGCGCGTCCTGCGGCAACAGCACCGTGTAGCCCAGGTCCGAGGCCATCCGCACGGTCGAGGTCACGCAGAACGCCGCCACCGCGCCCGCGACGACCAGCTCGGTCACGCCCAGCGCCTTGAGGCGGAAATCAAGGTCGGTGCCCGCAAAGGCCGAAGAGCCGTGTTTCCACAGCACCGACTCTTCTGGCAGCGGAAGGGCGCAGGGCATCGGTTCGGCCCCCGGCAGGCCCTTGCGGAAGGGCGAGTCCGGGTGGGGGTCGTCATGGTGGACGTGGATCACCGGCAGGCCCGCGCCCCGCGCCTGCGCAAGCAGGGCGGCGATCCGGTCCGGGGCATCCGGGTTCACCGGCGCGTGCCCCGCACGGATGCGGTCGGCCATGCCGTCCTGCATGTCGATGACGAGGACCGCCCGGGTCACGGCGCGCCCATGTAGTCGCGCTTGCCAAGCTCGACCCCGTTGGCGCGCAGGATGTCGTAGGCGGTGGTCAGGTGAAAGAAGAACTGCGGCAGGGAATAGAAGGACAGGAAATCATCGCCCGACAGGACCATGTCATTGCCGCCCGCCTTGAACTGCACGTCGCGGCTGGGCGACAGGTCGGCGGCATCGAACCCGGCCATGTAGCCCCGGGCCGCGGTGATGCGGTCCTGCAACTCGGCAAAGGTGGTTTCGGTGTCGGGAAAGCCCTTGGGATCGGCCCCCGCCAGCCGGGCGGTGCCGCGCGCGGCAAAGTCGCAGGTCAGCTGGACCTGGCGGGCAAAGGGGAACATGTCGGGGAAAAGCCGGGTGGTCAGGATCACCTCGGGCTTGATCTTTTTCGCCTCGCAATGGGCCTCGGCCTTGGTCAGGACGCTGGACAGGGCGGACAGGAAACGGTCGAAGACGGCGACGGAGCGGCGGTGCATGGGGGCCTCCCTTGGGTTCGCGGCCAAGGTGGCGGATGCCGACCGGAATGCCAAGGGGCGCATTCCGACGCGCCCCCCGGCGATGGGTCAGGCGTGCGCGGCCTGCAGCAGGCTCGCCAGCCGGTCCAGGATGTGCGCCCAGCCGCCCTTGTGGCCATCGCGCGCGCCTTCGGTCAGGAACCTGACCTGCGTCAGCGCGATTTCGGTGCCATCCGCCACAGGGGACAGCGTGATCGTCACCTCGCTGTCGGCCAGGGAATAGGGGCTTTCCCAGGTAAAGCGGATCAACTCATGCGGAACCAGATCGCGGTAGACGCCCTGATGCACGACGTCCTTGTCCGAGGTCATCACGATGCGGAACGCCCCGCCGACACGCGGGTCGGTGCGCGCTTCGGTCACGCGCTGGTCGGAACTGCCCGCCATGAAGCGGGCGATGGTGGCCGGGTCAAGCCAGGCCGCATAGACGGCCTCGGGGCTGGCCTTGATCGTGCGGAGCAGGGAGAGGCTGAGGTCAGTCATCGGTCTTGTCCTTTGCGAAATGGGTTTCAAGCGCGTCCAACCGCAGGTCCCAGATCGACCGCAAGTCCTGAAACCAGCGGAAGGCCTGGGCCAAGGGCTGCAACTGCACCTCGATCAGATGCTCGCGCCACTGGGTGCGGCGGCTGACGAGACCGGCTTTCTCCAGCACCATGATGTGCTTGGACACCGCGTTCAGGCTGACGTCGAAGCGCGCGGCGATGTCGGTCACCCGGGCGGGGCCTTCCTGCGCCAGATGCGTCAGGATCGCCCGCCGGGTGGGATCGCCCGCCGCCTTGAGGATGGCGGACAGGGGATCGATCTGGGGATCGGGTGCGGGGTCGGAGTCGATTCGTTCAACCATATGGATGAATTACCGGTGCCGCCGCCATCAGTCAACCATTTAGAAGAATGATGCCTGCAATGCTGCGCCGTGGCGCAGGACCTCGGCCAGCAGGCGGTCAAGATCCTCGGGCC
>JAKQLM010000729.1 GCA_029567145.1 Pseudomonadota bacterium | reverse complement strand
GGTAGTTGTGCCCCTTGATCTGCCGCAGCCAGGCATTCTGGCTGCCCCAGGAGTGATACATGTCCATCGGCCGTTGCGTGAGCGCGTGGACCGGGTAGCCGAAGGCCGCATCTTCGTCGCCATAGGGCGCGTACCAGATCGGCAGCGGGTGCATCGCCTGTTTCAGGCGGCTCCGCAGGTGGTCTGGCGGTTGGCGCGGCCCAAAACCCTCGGCGGCCAACTGGAACCGGCGCATCGGCTCGGACCAGATGTTGAAGAGATAGGGCTGCGGGGTCTCATAAAGGCCAAGACGCACGGCCCAGTCCTGGTAGGCCGCGTTCCAGGGTTTGTAGAAGGCGGCCTCCTCGGGCACATGCGCCTGATAGAAGGCGCCGTTTTCGATATAGCGCTGCATCTGCTCGGGGTTCGGCGTGCCCCGGCCTTCCGCGTCCCCGTTCCCGCGAAACCCCATCAGCGGGCCGACACCGGGGCGGCGCTGGTGGTTCACGATGTAGTCGGCGTAGTCCTTGAACTTCGGCGTCCCGTCCTCGTTCGCCATCCCCGGCAGGCCAAGCCGCGCGCCAAGCTCCAGAAGCACCGACTGGAAGCAGCGCACCTCGCGGTCCGGTTCCAAGACCGGCCAGCGGATCGCGTCACCCGCGGCGTCAGGCTCGGAAATCGGCCGGTCCAGCAGCGAAATGCAGTCGTGGCGCTCCAGATAGGTCGTGTCGGGCAGGATCAGGTCGGCATAGGCGACCATCTCGGAGGCATAGGCGTCGGAATAGATGATCCGGGGGATGACATATTCCCCATCCGCACCCTTGTCGGTCAGCATCTCCATCACGGCGGCGGAATTCATCGACGAATTCCACGACATGTTTGCCATGTAAAGGAAAAGGGTGTCGATCCGGTAGGGATCGCCCGCATGTGCGTTCGGGATCAGCATATGCATCAAGCCATGCGCTGAAAACGGGTTTTCCCAGCTGAAAGCCTTGTCGATCCGGGCAGGCGACCCGTCGGCCAACAGCGCCAGATCGTCAGGCGACCGGACATAGCCCAGGTGTGGCCCAGTCAGGGGCTTGCCGGGAGTGGTCACGAAATGCGGCGTCGGGTGCGCCTCAATCGGCTTCGGGTAAGGCGGTTTCAGCCGGTACCCGCCGGGGGTCTCCAGCGACCCCAGGATGATCTGCAACAGATGCAGCGCCCGGGCGGTCTGGAACCCGTTGGAATGCGCAGAAATCCCCCGCATCGCGTGGAACGAAACCGGACGGCCCGGCATGTTCGCATGCTCGTTGCCCCGGAAATCGGTCCAGGATTGGTCCAGCGTAATCGCCTGATCAAAGGCGACCGACGCCAGTTCTGCCGCAAGCTGCCGAATGCGCAGCGCCGTCACCCCGCAGCGGTCGGCCACCGCTTCAGGCGCATAGTCAGGCTTCAGGTATTCCTCGACCATATGGCGGAAGACCGTCCGGTTTCCCTGCCATTCCGCGCCAAGGTCGGGCTCCACCCCCTTGCCATCCCAAGGTGCCGGGTGCCCCGAGCGGCGGTCGATCACGAAGGGCTGGCTTTCGGCGTTCTTCAGGATCAGGCCCTTCTCCGGCCCCTCCGTCTCATTCACCAGCAAGGGCGCGTTGGTCCAGCGGGCGAGGTAATCGAGATCCACCTTCCCCGCCTCCAGCAGGCAATGGATCAGCGACAGGATCAGCAACCCATCCGTGCCCGGCGTGATGCCGATCCAGTCATCGGCCACGGCGTTATATCCGGTGCGGATCGGGTTGACCCCGATCACCCGGGCGCCCCGCGCCTTCAGCTTGCCCAGACCGATCTTGATCGGGTTGCTGTCATGATCCTCGGCCACGCCGAACATCACGAACAGCTTGGTGTATTGCCAGTCCGGCTGCCCGAATTCCCAGAACGCGCCGCCGATGGTGTAGA
>JAKQLM010000707.1 GCA_029567145.1 Pseudomonadota bacterium | reverse complement strand
AAGCAGGCGCGGGTCGCGTCGCGGTCGGGGTCGGGGTGCAGGTCGATGCGGATCTCGTCATCGGCCAGACCCTGCAACAGGCGCGCAAAGACCAGGTGAGTGTCGGTCGACAGCCCCTGCCAGTAGGGCGCGTAGTGGCGGCTGGTCTCGTGATCCAGCGCCGCCTTGTCCCAATCGGTCAGCCGGGCGCGGAGCGCGCTTGTCGCGTCGTCCTTGCGGTTTTCGCGGTTGACGGTTTCAAGGCCGCCTTCCAGCGCCTCGGCGGTCTGCTTGTACAACTGCCGCAGCAGCATGGCCTTCCAGTTGTTCCAGGTCCCAGGCCCCACCCCGCGGATGTCGCAGACCGTCAGAACGGTCAGAAGGTCAAGCCGCTTGCGGGTCTTAACCGCCTTGGCAAAGTCGCGCACCGTGCGCGGGTCGCCGATATCGCGCTTTTGCGCCATGTCGGACATAAGCAGGTGATAGCGCACCAGCCATTCGACCGTTTCGCATTCCTCTGCGTCCAGACCCAGCCGGGGGCAGATGCGGCGGGCCAGTTGCGCGCCCAGAATCGAATGATCCTCGGGCCGCCCCTTGCCGATGTCATGCAGCAAAAGCGCGACATAGATCACTCGCCGGTTGACCCCGCTTTTCAGGATGCCGCTGGCGACCGGCAGCTCTTCGACCAGCTCGCCGCGTTCGATCTGGGCCAGGCAGCTGACGGTCTGGATGATGTGCTCGTCCACCGTGTAGTGGTGATAGACGTTGAATTGCATCATCGCGACGATGGGTTCGAATTCCGGGATGAAGGCCGACAGGACCCCCAGTTCGTTCATCCGGCGCAGGCTGCGTTCGGGGTTCCCGTGTTTCAGCAGCAGGTCAAGGAACAATCCCTGCGCCTCGGGGTCCTCGCGCATGTCGTCGTCGATCAGGTCCAGATTCCCGGCCAAGAGCCGCATGATGTTGGGGTGAAGCAGATAGCCGGTGCGCAACGCCTCTTCAAAGACGCGCAGAAGGTTCAGCTTGTCGGACAGAAAGGACCTGGGGTCGGCCACATCGATCCGGCCCTGCACCAGCTTATAGCCCTTGCGGACCCGCTTGGTCAGCTTGAAGATCCCGAACAGGCTGGCTTCGCGCTTGGCGTGGCGGGCCTCCAGCTCGGTCAGGAAGATGCGGGTCAGTTCGCCCACCTTGGTGGCCTGGCGAAAGTAGTCCTGCATGAAATGCTCGACCGCGCGCCGCCCGCCCGCATCGCGATAGCCCATCCGCGCCGCGACTTCGACCTGCAGGTCAAAGGCCAGCACATCGGTCGCGCGCCCGGTGATATAGTGCAGATGGCAGCGCGCGGCCCACAGGAAATCTTCGGCCCGGGCAAAGCTGTCAAACTCGTCGCGGTCCAACAGCCCCGCCCCGACCAGCCCTTCGGCGCTGGGCACCCGGTGCAGATACTTGCCGATCCAGTACAGTGTCTGCAGGTCGCGGAGGCCGCCCTTGCCTTCCTTGACGTTCGGCTCCAGCACATAGCGCTGCCCGCCCTGCCGCCTGTGCCGATCCGCGCGTTCTGCCAGCTTCGCCTCGATGAATTCCGGGCCGGAGTTGCGGAACAATTCGCCCCACAGCTTGTCGCCCAGTTCCGCCGCCAGCGGCTGATGCCCGCAGATGTAACGATGCTCCAGCAGGGCGGTGCGGATTGTCACATCCTCACGCCCCAGACGCAGGCAGTCCTTCACCGTGCGGCTGGAGTGGCCGACCTTCAGCTTCAGGTCCCACAGCATGTACAGCATCGTCTCGATGACGCTTTCGGCCCAGGGGGTGATCTTCCACGGCGTCAGGAACAGCAGGTCCACGTCCGACTGCGGGGCCATTTCGGCCCGGCCATAGCCGCCCACGCCCAGGACGGCGATCCGTTCGGCCTCGGTCGGGTTGGGCAGGGGGTGCAGCACCAGCGCCGCGTCTAGGGCGACCCGGACCAGGACATCCGTCAGATGCGCCTGCGCCGTCACCAGGTCGCGTGCGGCGCGGGGGGTTTGCAGAAAGCGCGCCTCGAACCCGGCGTTCGCCGCCGCCTTGGCCGCCGCCAGATGCCGCACGACGACCGTCCGCGCGGCCTTGCCGTCACCCGCATCGGCCAGGTCGCGCCGGACGGCTGCGGTCAGCGCGGGCTCGTCCGGCAGCGTATAGACGGACCCGGTCGTGTCGCTGACCAAAGCCTCGGCAGCGTCGGTCACGATGTCAGAACCCGGCCCCGCCAAAGCTGCGCGGCGCGCCGTCGATCACGACAACCTGGCCCGACCGGATGGTTGCGATGGCAAGGCCCCGTTCGTTCGTGCCGTTCGGCAGCAGCCGGAAAATGCCCGACACGCCCGCAAAACCGGCGGATTGCGTCAGCGCCTCGCGGCTGATCGGGGCGCCGTTGGACGACCGCGCCAGCGCACCAATCGCCGCGATCCCGTCATAGGCCAGCCCGGCCACCGCCGCAGGCTGCGAGCCATAGGCCGTCATGTAGCGCGACTGGAACTGCGCGTGCAGGCCGGGATCGGGCAGCGCGAACCAGCCGCCCTGCACACCGGGCAGCGCCAGCGTGGCGGGCGGAATGTCCCAGCGGGTCAGGCCGATGAACTGCGTCGATGCACGGTCGATCCCGTTGTCGACCAGAAGCTGGCTCAGCAACGGCAACGCCCCCGCCGTGTCGGCCGTCAGGAACAGCGCCGTCGCACCCGAGGACCGGGCCGTTCCGACAATCCCGGTCGCCGCCTGAACGATGCCGTTCTGCGAAAACTCATACGAGGTCACGCCCACGACCGATCCGCCCGCCGCGGAAACGCCCCGCTCGATTGCGGACTTGCCCACCTCGCCCGCGACATTGCGGTCATGCACGATCAGGATCTTCGACTTGCCATTGCGCACCGCGTAGGTCGCCAGCCGGCGGGCGGTGTTGTCGAAGGTCTGGCCCAGAACAAAGACGTTGCCGCCCGCGATGGCCGCGTTGTTCGAAAACGCCAGCACATTGACGCCGGAATTGGCCACCGCGACACCCGCCGCGTTCGCCTCTTCCGAATAGAACGGCCCCAGGATCACCTGTGCGCCCTCGTCCACCGCCTGTTTGGCCAGGGCCGAAGCCTGCGCCGGGCTGCCGCCGGTCTTGTAGACCCGCAGGTCGATCTTGACGCCCGACAGGTCCGCCATCGCCAGCCGCGCGGCGTTCTCCAGATTGCTGCCGAACAGCTCGTCCTGCGCCTGGCCGGACCCCGACGGCACCAGAAGTGCCACCTGCACCGTGCCGCCGCTGCCCTGCGCCGGGCCGGTGGCAGGCCCCGCCGTGGGAACGCAGGCCGACAGCACCGCTGCACAAAGAACAAGAACAGTCTGGCCCAGCGACTTGCGGGCCCGGCGGATTGCGGACAACATGGTGGTTCCTCACTTGGCGACGCGACAGCGGTTGCCCGTCAGGGTAAAGGGTTCGGGAAGGGAAGTAAACTTGTGAGGCAGGCGTCCGACCCCCCCGAAGTTGCCCACAAACCGGCCCTGCGCGCCATTCCGCCGGGGCTGCATTTCATCTCGACGCCGATCGGCGCGGCCCGCGACATCACCCTGCGCGCGCTGGATGTGCTGGCCGGGGCGGTTGTGCTGGTGGCCGAGGATACCCGCACCCTGCGTCATCTGATGGAGATCCACGGGGTCCCTCTGAACGGGCGCCCGCTGATCGCCTATCACGACCATTCCGGCAACGGGCTCTTGCAACGGCTGCTGGCGTTGATCGAAGACGGCAAGACTCTGGCCTATGCGTCCGAGGCCGGAACACCCCTGATTTCGGACCCCGGCTTTGAACTGGCCCGCGCGGTTGCGGCGGCGGGCCTGCCAATGACGGCCGCGCCCGGCCCCTGCGCGGCGATCTGCGCGCTGACCCTGTCCGGCCTGCCCTCGGACCGGTTCCTGTTCGCCGGGTTTCCCCCGGCCGCCCAGGGCGCACGCCGGTCGTTCCTGGCGGACCTCGCTCCGGTGCAGGCAACCCTGATCCTGTACGAAAGCCCCAAGCGCCTGCGCGCCTTCCTGGCCGACCTCGCGCTGACCCTGGGCGGCACCCGTCAGGTGGTGATCTGCCGCGAACTGACCAAACGGTTCGAAGAAGTGTCGCGCGGCACGGCGGACGAGCTTGTGGCACAATTCGCCACGCGTGAGGTGAAGGGCGAAATCGTGGTGCTGATCGACCGCGCCCCGGTCGCGCAGGCAACCGAGGCCAGCATCGACGCGGCGCTGGATGCGGCCCTGGCCACGATGTCCGTTAAGGATGCTGCAACTTTCGTGTCGCAAACTCTGGGGATACCGCGCAAGATCGCGTATCAGGCCGCGCTGGACCGCAGCAAAGGATAGTCGGGATGCCGTTCGATTTCGTCTCTGCCCCGGTTCGGCGCACGCGTTCTGCGCGCGGCCTTGCCAACTATCACGCGGGCCACGCGGCGGAAGTGTCGGTTGCGCGGCACTACGAAGATCGTGGCATTCAAATCTGCGCCCGCAACTGGCGCGGCATCGCCGGCGAAGTCGACCTTGTCGGTCGCGACGGCGATGTCGTCATCTTTGTCGAGGTCAAGCAAAGCCGCACGCATGACTTGGCCGCGTCGCATGTCACTCCCGGCCAGATTGCCCGCATTTTCTCGACCGTCGAAGAATTCGTTGCCGGGGAACCCAAGGGTCAGCTGACCGATGTCCGCATCGACCTGGCCCTGGTCGACGGGCAGGGTCGCATTGATGTGATCGAGAACGCCTTCGCGGGCTGAATTGCATCTTCCCCGGGCTTGGGTCATCAATCCCTTCTGACCGAACCGGAGGGAACGATGCCGCTGACTGTCGCCTTGCAGATGGATCCGATCGGATCGGTGAACATCAACGCGGATTCCACCTTCCGGATCGCCATCGAAGCGCAATCGCGCGGTCACAGGCTGTTCTACTATACCCCCGACCGGCTTGCCTTTGTCGAAGGCCGGGTCATGGCGCGCGGCTGGTGGATCGAGCTGCGGCACGAGCTTGGCAATCATGTCAGCTACGGCGAAGAGACCGAGGTCGACCTGGGCGAGATCGACGTCGTCTGGCTGCGCCAGGACCCGCCCTTCGACATGGGCTACATCACCACGACGCATCTGCTGGAAATGATCCACCCCAGGACGCTGGTCGTGAACGATCCGTTCTGGGTCCGCAACAGCCCGGAAAAACTGCTGGTCCTGCGGTTCACCAACCTCACTCCGCCCACCGCCATCGCCCGCGATCTGGCAACGATCCGGGCCTTCAAGGCGCGGCATGGCGACATCATCCTGAAACCCCTCTATGGCAACGGCGGTGCGGGTGTCTTCCGTCTGGACCCGAACGACCGCAACCTTTCCAGCCTGCACGAGCTGTTCATGGGCATCAACCGCGAGCCCTTGATCGTGCAGAAATTCCTGCCTGCCGTGGAAAAAGGCGACAAGCGCGTGATCCTGGTCGATGGCGAACCCGTTGGCGCGATCAACCGCGTGCCGCAGGAGGGCGAGGCCCGGTCGAACATGCATGCCGGGGGGCGGCCAGAGAAGGTCGGGCTGACCGAGCGCGACCTGGAGATCTGCCGCACCATCGGGCCGGTGCTGCGTGAAAAGGGGCAGGTGTTCGTCGGCATCGACGTCATCGGCGACTGGCTGACCGAGATCAACGTGACCTCCCCCACCGGCATTCAAGAGCTGGAACGGTTCGACGGCACGAATGCCGCGCGACGGATCTGGGAAGTGATCGAAGCAAAGCGCCGGACCTAGGCTGCGCGCCCGCGTAGGGTGGGCAATCTGCCCACCTTCCTTACGCCGAGTGCAGGCTTAGCAGCATGATCCCGGAAAACACCGTCGCGATCCCCAGCCATTGCACCGGCCGCACCCGTTCTTTCAGGAACCAGGCCGCCAGCAGCACCGTCAGCATCCCGAACAGGGACGAGGCGACCGAGGCATATTCCGCCCGGTCCAACCCGCCCGAGGCGGTGACCAGCGTCAGCGCCAGCGCGTCCAGAAGCCCGATCACCATCAGGATCCAGATCTGCCCGGGCGCGACCCGGCCCCGCCTGTCGCGCAGGACCAGAAGCGCCAGGATCACCAGCGCCGCCGCCCCGCGCGCCACCAGCGCGACTGGCAGCTCCGACCCCATCCGCGTCGCCGCCTGCCCCAGGGCAAAGGTCGCCGCAAACCCCACCGCGGCCAGTGCCGCCCATCCCAGCGCGACGCCGGGCGGGGCGGCATAGCCTTCGGGGCCGTCCTGCCGCGTGGTCAGCGCGACGATGGCGATGCCCCCGACGATGATCGCGACGGCAAGCCAGTCCAGTGCGGTCACCGCCCGTCCCTGCGCCGCCGCAATTGCCAGCGACAGCAGCGGATAGGCCCCGATCACCGGCGAGACCAGCCGCACGGGGGCCAGGCTGAACGCCTTGTAAAGCCCGCCCGCCGCCAGCGAAAAGGCCAGGCCCGACGCCGCAGCGGTGCCCCAGGCCGCGCCCGTCATCGCCCCCCAGTCGCCCGCGACCAGCGCCACCGGCAGCAAAAGCCCGCAGCCCGCCCCGATCACTACCGCAATCATCGGCAACAGGGCCGCACCCTGCGACAGTTTCCGCGCCAAAAGATCATGCACCGCCCAGATCAGGGCGGCGGTCAGGCCAAAGCCCAGTGCCAGCATTTTGTCGCCTTCCGCCCCGTCGCCGCTTGTGTCCGTTTCAACCTGACGCTATTCTTGTGGATGAACAAGTTTTATCCCTATTAAACTGACCTTGCGGGCGCTGACGGGGGAAACCATGCTCGATACATTGTACCCTTCGGTCGTTTCCGGTCCTCCGCGACCCAGCCGGATTGTGACGCCTGCCAGCCTGATCCGCCACCCCGGACACGAGCGGTACGTCGTTCCCGGCGGCGGGGCTCTGCTTGTGCAACTGGCGACCGGCGACCGGCTGACGCTGATCAACGACGAAGGTGGCCAACCGGTCGAGCTTGTCGCCGCCGCTCGGGATGGTCGGATTGACGCTGCCCTGCTGGGGCAGGTGGCAAATGCGACGGCCGAGGGGTTGAAGGCGATGCTGGCGGCGGGGGATGCCAGCCTCTCGCGGCTGCGCAAGGGCCTTGTCCAGCGCGGGATCGACCTTGGCAAGGCAGGGGGGGTGCGTCTGTTCGGGGCCGACACTCCGGCAGGCAATCGGGCCGATCTGACCGCGCAGGCGGATGGCTGGCTGGTGATCGCAGCGCCCGGCCTGCCAATGGCGCCCGAGGCGCAGGATACCGCGACCCCGGTCACGCTGCTGGTCCAGCGCGCTTCGCCACGGCTGATCGGGCTGCACGATCTGCCGGACCCGCTGGCCGATCCGATCCTGGACCTGCGGGTGAAATCGGCGACGGCGGAAAGCTACTTCGTCAAGGCCGGGGATTACATCCAGATCCTGGACGTCGATGGCCGGCAATGCACCGATTTCCAGTGTTTCGACGCCCGCAAGCTGGACAAGGGCATCCAGCACGCCCTGGACGTGACGACCAGCCGGACGCTGATGGGCCACGCCTATTCGATGCCCGGACTGCATTCCAAATACTACGATCAGGACTGGGTGCCTTTGGTCGAGGTGGTGCAGGACACCGTGGGCCGCCATGACGCCTTTGCGATGGCCTGCGCGTCGAAGTATTATGACGACATCGGCTATCCGGGGCATGTCAACTGCTCGGACAACTTCAACACGGCCTTGGCCCAGCATGGCGTGGACCCGCGGCCCGGCTGGATGGCGGTGAACCTGTTTTTCAATACCAACATCGACGCGCATGGCGTGCTGATCAGCGACGAGCCGTGGTCGCGGCCCGGTGACTATGTGCTGTTCCGGGCGCTGACGGATATCGTCTGCGTCAACTCGGCCTGCCCGGATGACACGTCCCCGGCAAATGGCTGGTATCTGTCGGACATCCATGTCCGCACCTATCCGGGGGCCGAGACATTCTCGCGCTCCATCGCCTATCGCCCCACGCCTGATGCGGAGCCGAAGATGACCAAGGAAACCGCCTTCCACGACCGGATCAGCCAGAAGACCCGGAATGTGGTGGAATACAAAGGCTACTGGCTGCCGCAGGTCTATTCGCAGAACGGCGCGCTGGAAGAATACTGGGCCTGCCGTCAGGCGGCGGTGGTTCTGGACCTGTCGCCCCTGCGGAAGTGGGAGGTGACCGGCCCGGATGCCGAGGCGCTGATGCAATGGGTGCTGACGCGGGACGTGAAAAAGCTGAGCCAGGGTCAGGTGGTCTATTCCGCCATGTGCTATGACCATGGCGGGATGATCGACGACGGCACGCTGTTCCGACTTGGTCGCGACCAGTTCCGCTGGATCGGCGGGGATGACTACGGCGGGATCTGGATTCGCGAGCAGGCCGAAAAGCTTGGCCTGAAGGCGATGGTGCGCAGCAGCACCGACCAACTGCACAATCTGGCGGTCCAGGGGCCGAACAGCCGCGAAATCATCAAGCGCATGATCTGGACCGCGCCGCACCAGCCGACAATCGAGGAACTGGGCTGGTTCCGCTTTACCGTCGGCCGTCTGGGCGGGCCGTCCGGTGCGCCGGTGGTGGTGTCCCGGACGGGCTATACCGGAGAGCTTGGGTTCGAGGTCTTCTGCCATCCCAAGGACGGCTCGGCGGTTTATGACGCGGTGTGGACGCATGGCGCCGACCTTGGGCTGCGGCCGATGGGGCTGGCCGCGCTGGACATGGTCCGGATCGAGGCGGGCCTGATCTTTGCGGGCTATGATTTCAGCGACCAGACCGACCCGTTCGAGGCCGGGATCGGCTTTACCGTGCCGCTCAAGGGCAAGTCGGACGATTTCATCGGCCGCGATGCGCTGATCCGACGGAAGGAGCACCCGTCGCGGAAGTTCGTCGGGCTGGAGATCGACGCGGCGGTGGACGTCGGCCACGGCGACTGCCTGCATGTCGGACGCGCGCAGGTCGGCGAGGTGACCTCGTCCATGCGCTCGCCACTTCTGGGCAAGAACATCGCCCTGGCGCGGGTCGATGTGGCGCATGGCGAGGTCGGGACACAGTTGGAGGTCAGCAAGCTGGACGGCCAGCAAAAGCGGCTGCCTGCGGTGATCGTGCCGTTGTCGCACTACGACCCCAAGAAGACCCGGCCGCAGAGCTGAACCATGCGGGCGCGCGGAACTTTCAAAAATTCCGGGTCGGAGCCTTTGAAGGCTCCGGTCCGATTTCTTCAAAGAAATCGGGGCCCGGCCCGAACAGGGAGTTCACAATGGAACCGATGATCGACCGGATTGGCGGAGAGCCGCAGGTCCAGCAGTTGGTGAACCACTTCTATGACCTGATCGAAACCGTGCCGCAGGGTGCCGCGATCATGGCGATGCACCAGAAGGGGCACGGCCTGTCCCATGTCCGGCCCGAGCAGTTCAACTTCCTTTGCGGCTTTTTCGGCGGGCGGCGCTATTACCACGAACGCCACGGCCACATGAACCTGCGCGAAATCCATGCCCATGTCGCCATCGCCCGGCAGGATGCCGAAGATTGGCTGGCGGTGATGGACCGTGCAATGGGCGAAACTGGCGTGGCGGATCGGGAACGGGCCGAGATCATGGCCACCTTCCGCCGCGCCGCGCTGATGCTGGTGAACAGCTAAAGCTGGCCGTCGCGCAGGGCCTGCACCTTCTGTCGCAAGTGCAGGTCGACGATCACCAGGCGGCCCACCCCTTGCAGTACGCGGGCAAGGTCTACGGGCATGACCTGGGTCCGCAGGTAAAAGGCGTCGATTTCGGCCGGGGTGGCCCCGGTCAGAAAGGCCTGCAACTCGGGACGAAACTGGTAGGCCCCGCGCGTCAGCCGGAACGGCAGCGCGTCCAGCCAAGCTTGCCGGTCCTGGGCGTGAAAATGCAGCAACTTCAGCTCGGGGTGCCAGTCCGGCGTCGGGACATGCGTCTTTTTCCACAGGACGGTGTGGATCTTGGGCTGCAGCTTCTTTCCCGTGGTGCGGAAGATCACCTTGCCGACCGTGTGGCTGAGCATCCCGTCGCGGATCACTTTGCGGTAGTCGCCCAGAACCGCGCGCCGTCGCGGCCAGAATTCGTGCCGCAGCGCCCCGCGAAACTCACGCGCGGTGAAGATGTCGTCGGGCAGCATCGGATCGTGCATCGCCTCGAACGGCTCGAACTTCAGCGCCAGCAGGTCGGGCTCCGCCTCGTCCAGGATATCGGCCAGCGGGCGCGGGGTGTGCAGGAATTCGTCGACGTCGATGTGCACCAGCCAGTCGGTCGTCGCGCGGCGGGTCGCGTGGCGGGCGTTGCGCGTCTGCCGGGCCTGATGTTCTGCAGGCCGGGTCTTGTCGCCTTCAGTCCAGTAGGCGTCGTCGCAGCGCTGGACCGTGACCTTGGGGTGCCGGGCCAGCACGGACGGGACCGGCATCAACGGATCGTCGAAATACAGCGCCAGGTGACTGGCCCCCATCGCCAGATGATGCGCGGCAAAGGCCAGCACCTTGTCCTTGGACGCCTTGACCGTCGCGACAAGGCCCCAACTTGCCATCACAGCGCGTCCAGAAAGCCCTGCGTCGGCCAGCCATCGGCGGGCAGGCCCAGGCGGACCTGTTCCTTCTGCACCGCCGCCCGGGTGCCCGCGCCCAGGATGCCGTCGATCTTGCCCACGTCATGCCCCAGGGCGGCCAGCTTTTCCTGCAGCGCGGTCATCGCCTCCAGCGACAGGGCGGGGTCGGGATCACCCGCTGCATAGGGGTCGGCCCCCTCGATCCGGGTGGCGAAATAGGCGGCGGTGGTGACGTAGACAAAGCTTTTGTTCCATTCGAACAGCACGCGATAGTTCGGATAGATCAGAAACGCCGGACCATTGCGCCCCTGCGGCAACAGGATCGAGGCCTGCAGGCCAGGTGCCAGCGGCCCGTTACGCGGCGCAACTCCCAGCGCGGCCCAGTCTTCGGTCGGGCGCATCGTCTCCAGCCCGGTCAGCGCCCAGTCAAAGCCGTCGGGCAGGGTGACCTCGGCCAGCCAGGGTTCCCCTGCGCGCCAGCCATGGTGTTGCAGCATTCGCGCGCCGGACAGGATCGCATCGGCTTGGGAGGTTTTCAGCAGGATCAGCCCGTCGCCATCGCCATCGACCCCGCGCTCCAGAATGTCCTTGGGCAGCATCTGGACCATGCCGATCTCGCCCGCCCAGGCACCGGTGGTGTCCAGGTCGAACTCCTCCAGGGCATACAGCATTGCGGCGGCCAGGACCTGCGGCTGGAACAGCTCGGGTCGGCGGCAATCATGCGCCAGGGTCAGCAGGGCATTGCGGGTGTTGAAGTCGCCTTGCACTTGGCCGAAATCGGTCTCGAACGCCCAAAAGGCCAGGAGGATGCCCCGGCTGACGCCGTAGTCCGCCTCGGCCCGCGAAAAGATGTCGTTCAGGCTGTCAGACTTTGACCGGGCCGTGGACAGCCGCTGCTTCGAGATCAGCGATTGCGAAAAGTCCAGAAAGGTCTTGCGGAACACGCCTTGCGCCCGGTCGGCCTTCAGCACCTGTGCATCCTGCCGTGCGCCGGCGAAAAAGGCGGCGGCCTTTTCCGGCGGCACGGCTTCGGCAATGACCTCGGACTCCATCGCTTTCAGAAAATCGCCAAAATCGCCGCCACAGGGGGCAGCAGCGGCGGGGCCGGTCAGAAGCAGGGCAAAGAGGGCGGCGCGCATAAGGTCTCCGGGATTGGGTCGCCGTCAGAAGATGCCGATCAGGACGGCAATGGCAAGCAGGACCGCCCAAACCCGCCACAAGGCATCGGCGGCGGCGTCGATGTCGTCCGGCCCGGGGTCGCGGCGACCTTCGGGCCAGACCCAGTCATAGTGTTTGCGCACCCCGTTGTAGCTGCGCGGACCAGACAGGGCGACGTTCAGCACTGGGGCCAGCGCGCTTTCCGGCCAGCCCGCGTTCGGGCTGCGATGCTTGGGCGCGTCGCGCAGGATGGGGCCGGGGTCCACCCAGCCATGACCCAGGGCGATGATCACCGCAGTCAGCCGGGCGGGGATCAGGTTCAGCACGTCGTCCAGCCGGGCCGAGGCCCAGCCGAACGCGTGGTAGCGCGGGGTCATGTGGCCGATCATGCTGTCGGCGGTATTGATCAGCTTGTAGGCGACCAGACCGGGCAGGCCCGCCACCAGATACCAGAAGACCGGGGCGACCACGCCGTCCGACAGGTTTTCGGCGGCACTTTCAATCGCGGCGCGGGCGATGTCGGGGCCCGTCATGTCGGCGGTGTCGCGGCCAACGATCATCGCGACGGCCTGACGCCCTTCGGCCACCGACCGGCGCAGGGCGGTCGCCACGGCGCGGACATGGTCGACCAGGCTTTTCTGCGCCAGAAGTACTGCCACCGTCAGGATTTCCAGGATGCCAAAGTCGGGCAGGATGTGGATCAGCCCGCCAATCCCCAGGCCCACGGTCAGCAGGCCCAGCGTGACCAGACTGCCCTTCAGGCGCAGGTCATTTCCCCGGTTGAAGCGCCGGTCGCACCAGCCGACCAGCCGCCCCATCAGCACGGCGGGATGCGGGATGCGGTCCCACAAAAGGCGGGGTTCCCCAAAGGCGGCGTCCAGCAGCATGGCAAGGATCAGGATCATGTCCCGGCTATTCCCCCGTCCGGCCCGATTCGCAAGCCGGGGCAGAGGTTTGCGCGAAAAAGTCGCCCGGTCTTTGGGCGAACCGGCGCCATCAACCCTTGCGTGTGCAAATATGCGACCTTTCGGACATTATCCGTTTACATATCGCCAATACTTTAGGCGCAGCTTGATTTTTGCCGGTGCGGCATCAGACTTTACCCTGTTGAGTACGAGGGCTGCCATGCTTGAGTTTTTGCCGAAGGACGTGCGCGAGGGGCTTGAGGCTGCACGCAAAAAGGACCTGAAGCGCCGCTCGCGGCTGCGGGTGCAGGTGGGCGATGCGGTCTATCCGATCCTGCGGTTCTGGGATGACGGCTTTGCGTTGGACGCCGACCTGTCGCCCGGCAAGCTGCGCGGTCTGGTCGACGTCTACGACGGCTCGCGCCACATCTTCCAGTGCCTGATCATGGCCTCGGGGATCGAGAACGGCGAACTTGTCTGCGATTTCAAGCGGGCGACGGCGGTCAAGGATCGCGCGGCGCTGGACTTCTGGCGCGATGAAAATGCGCCGGTCGGCTATCTGCCGCGCAGCTAGGGCCGGATTTCCACCCGGGTGCCAATCGGGGTCACGGCCCAGACCTCGGCCATTTCGGTGTTGGTCAGGGCAACGCAACCTGCCGTCCAGTCCCCCTTCAGCTTGAACCCGTCCGGCAGGGCATTGGGCTGGCCGTGGATGAAGATGTCGCCACCGGGGCTGTAGCCGCCTTGCGCGGCCCGATCCACATCGTCGCGCTGCGGATAGTCCAGCCCCAGCGACAGGGTGAACGCGCTGCGGGCATTGCGGCGGTCGATGCGGAACTCGCCCTCCGGCGTCTTGCCGTCGCCCTGCCGGTCCTTGTCCCCCTCCGGCGCGAACCCCAGCGCGATGCGATAAGTCCGCACCGGCTGGCCGTTCTGGAACAGCTGCATCCGCCGCGCAGCCTTTTCGATCACGATCCTCTCGACCGAACCCGTCAGCGGCGGCGGAGGCGGCAGGTCCAACCGTTCTGGCGGCATGAACAAGGATGCCGTCATCAGGCCAAGCGCCGCCACCAGTGCCAGAAAGGCAAGAAGGCGGGCCAGGCGTTTCATTGCAGGTCAGCAAACGCCTTTTGCAGGCGGTCCACCGCCTCGGCCACCTGGGCGCGCGGGCAGGCAAGGTTGAACCGCAGGCACTGTTCGCCCCCCAGGCCAAAGCTGGCGCCATAGTTGGTGGCGATCTTGGCGACCTTTTCCACCCGGTCGATGAACTCGGCCGCGGACATCCCGGTGCCAGAAAAGTCCACCCATGCCAGATAGGTCGCCTCCAGAGGGGTGGAGCGGAGGCCCGGAATCCGCGCGATGCCCTCGTCGAACAGGCGGCGGTTTCCGTCCAGGTAGCGCACCAGGTCATCGACCCAGGCCGCCCCCTCGGGCGAATAGGCCGCCGTCGCCATATGCATCCCGAACGAATTGGGCGAGATGCCCATCGCATTGATCGTGTTGGCAAAGGCCTTGCGCAGCGCGGGATCGGCGATGATCACGTTGCCGATATGCGCGCCGGCGATGTTGAAGGTCTTGGTCGTGGCGGTCATCACCACAAGCCGGTCGGCAACCTGCGGCGCGGCGAGTGGCATGACGGTGTGCTTCTGGCCGGGATAGACCAGGTCGTGATGGATCTCGTCCGACACCAGGATCAGGTCGTGCCGGGTGCAGAAATCGGCAACCGCGCGCAATTCGTCCACCGTCCAGACCCGCCCGCCCGGATTGTGCGGCGAACACAGGATCAGCATCTTCTCGCGTCCGGTCAGCGCGGCCTCCCAGGCGGCAAAGTCCATCACGGCGCGACCGTCCTGCAGGGACAGCGGGCATTCCACCACCTCGCGCCCTGCGGCTTTGATGATCCGGGCAAAGGCGTGGTAGACCGGCGTCATCAGGATCACGGCGTCACCTGGTTGGGTGAAGCTGTGGATGCACAGCGCCGTGCCGTTCACCAGCCCATGCGTGGTAAAGACCCATTCCGGCGCCACCTCCCAGCCGTGGCGGGTCTGCATCCACCAGCGGATCGCGGCCAGATAGGCCCGGTCGTCGCCGAAATAGCCGTAGACACCATGCGCCAGCATCTTCTCCAGCGCGGCCTGGACGACCTGCGGCGGGCGAAACTCCATGTCCGCGACCCACATCGCCAGACCTTCGTCGGGCGACAGACCGTAAAGGTTGGGCATCATGTCCCACTTCACCGAGTGAGAGCCAGCGCGGTCGATGGGCGTGTCGAAGGTCATTCTGTCATTCCTTGGGTCGGGATTTTCACCCGATTACTGCAGGATAATCGGAAAGTCATCCCTATTTTTCTATTATAGTCGGAACTCTGTGCTAAATACATGAATGAGTCAGGAACTTCATCCCGTCACACTTCGCCCCCGGCCTTTGCGCCGTCCTGCGTGCCTTGCTCTTGCCATGCCGCCCCGGCTTTCGTAGATCGCTTGCCATGATCCGCTCTATCCTGATCCATCCCGACCCGCGCCTCAAGAAGGTCTGCGACCCGGTGGCCGAAATCACCGCCGAGGTGACGGCCCTGGCCAATGACATGCTGGAAACCATGTATGACGCGCCGGGCATCGGGCTGGCCGCGCCGCAGATCGGGGTGATGAAGCGGGTGCTGGTGATGGACTGCATCAAGGACGGCCCGCCGGAACCGATGGTGCTGATCAATCCGGCGGTGATCTGGTCGTCCGAAGACGTCGCGACCTATGAGGAAGGCTGCCTGTCGATCCCCGACCAATACGCCGAGGTCAAGCGTCCTGCCGAAGTGCAGGTGCGCTGGTTGGGGCTGGACGGGGTTGAACACGAACGGCAGTTCGCAGGCCTGTGGGCCACCTGCGTGCAACACGAAATCGACCATCTGGATGGCAAGCTGTTCATCGACTACCTGGGCCCGCTGAAGCGCCAGATGATCACCCGCAAGATGGAAAAGCTGAAACGCGAACGCGCGCGGTCGGTGTGACCCGCCGGGGGTGACTTTGCGACCGGCCCGGGCTATGCGGCGGTGTCCTGATCGAAGGTGCCTCATGCTGTTGCCCATCCTGCGCTGGCCCGATCCGCGCCTGTCTGTCCGCTGTGACCCCGCCGTGCTGGACGACGGTCTGCGTGCCCTTGCGGCGGACATGCTTGAAACGATGTACGCCGCCCCCGGTCGCGGGCTTGCGGCCCCTCAGGTCGGGCACCTTCTCCGGCTGTTCGTGATGGACGCCACCTGGAAAGAGGGCACCCCAGCGCCGCAGGTCTTCGTGAACCCCGAAATTGTGGACCTGCTGGGCGATCCGGTCGTCGGGCCAGAGGGCTGTCTTTCGATCCCCGGCCCGGTGACCCAGGTGGCGCGGGCCCCGTCGGTCCGGATGCGCTGGACCGCTCTGGACGGTCAGGCGCAGGATCAGGTCCTGACCGGCTTTGCCGCGATCTGCGTGCAGCATGAATACGACCACCTGGACGGCATCCTGACGCTGGACCACCTGTCCGTCGAAGCCCGGGCAAAGGCCGAAGCCGAGGTGCTGGCATGACCGTCCGGCGATGCCTGCTTTGGCCCGATCCGCTTCTGCGCAAGCCCGCCGCCGATGTGGCCGCGATCACCGATGAGGTGCGCGCAATCTGGGCCGACATGATCGACACGATGGACGCGATGCCGGGCTATGGCCTTGCGGCCGTGCAGATCGGCATCGGCCTGCGGTTGGCGGTCGTCGATTGCTCGGACGCGCGGGGGCAGGCGGTGCGGATGGCCAACCCGAAGGTGCTGCACGCCAGCACCCAGTTCCGCGAGCATGAGGAGGCGTCGCCCAACCTGCCCGGCGTGTCGGCGGTGGTGCGGCGGCCAAGGGCGGTGACAGTGCGGTTCCTGAACGACAAGGGTGTGGAAGAGGATCGGGATTTCGTCGATCTCTGGGCCACATCCGTGCAGCATCAGATCGACCATCTGGCCGGGAAACTGTACTTTGACCACCTGTCGCCCCTGAAGCGGAAGATGCTGGTCGGACGATCCGAAAAGCAAAGGCGCCTGAAATGAAAATCATTTTCATGGGCACGCCGGACTTCAGCGTTCCGGTGCTGGACGCTCTGCATCAAGCCCATGAAATCGTTGCGGTCTACTGCCAGCCACCGCGTCCTGCCGGGCGGGGCAAGACGGACCGGAAAAGCCCGGTCCAGACCCGGGCCGAGGCGTTGGGTCTGTCGGTGCGGCACCCGGTTTCGCTGCGCAGCGAAAGTGCAGCGAACGACTTCGCCGCGCTGGGCGCTGATGTGGCGGTCGTGGTCGCCTATGGCCTGATCCTGCCGCAGGTGATCCTGGCCGCGCCGCACCTTGGCTGCCTGAACATCCACGCCTCGCTTCTGCCGCGCTGGCGGGGGGCGGCGCCGATCCACCGGGCAATCCTGGCGGGGGATGCCGAAACCGGCGTCTGCATCATGCAGATGGAGGCGGGGCTGGACACCGGGCCGGTCCTGCTGCGGGAAAGCCTGCCGATCGGGGCCGAGGAAACGACGGCGCAGCTGCATGACCGGCTGTCGGCCCTGGGCGCGCGGCTGATCGTTCAGGCGCTGGACCGCCTGCCCTTGCCCGCCACGCCGCAGCCCGAAGATGGCGTGACCTATGCCGCCAAGATCGACAAGGCCGAGGCGCGCATCGACTGGACCCGCCCGGCGGTCGAGGTTGACCGCCTGATTCGCGGCCTTTCGCCCTTTCCCGGCGCCTGGGTCGACATCTACGGCGAACGGGTCAAGCTCTTGCGCTCGCGTCTGGCCAACGGCAACGCCGCGCCGGGCAATGTGCTGACCGGCTTTACCATCGCCTGTGGCGACGGCGCGGTCGAGGTCACCGAAGCGCAGCGCGAAGGCAAACGCCCGATGCCGGCAGCCGAGGTGCTGCGCGGCCTGATTTTGCCCGACCGGCTATAGCAGGCGGGGCAAAAGGTCCCCATATTCCGCGAAGATCCCGTCCCTCTGGGCGGGAGGAGGAGGGCAAGACATGCCGTTCATCTGGCTTCTGGTCGTGGGGGTTGCGGTCGGATTTCTGGCCTCACGCATCCTGAAGGTCAATCTGGACACGCCGTCCACCATCGCGCTGGGGGTGCTGGGTGCGATCATCGGGGGGGTGGTTCTGCGGGCGCTGGTCGTTCTGGCCGGGGCGGGCGCGGGGATTGTCGGGGCGCTTCTGGGTGCGCTTGTGCTGATCTGGGCGTGGAAATCCTGGATCAAGTAAGCCGCTTGGCCGCATCCTTCAGCCGGAACGCGCTGTCCCCGGTCACTGCCCACAGCGCCTGACCCTGCCAGGCCGCGAACAGCAGCGCCGCCGCTTCCTTGCCCTTGGTCCCGCTGCCCAGCCGCAGGGCAAGGGCCGCTTCGACCGTCGCGCGCCAGGCGGCGGCCCGCTGCGCAAGGTCGGGATCGCGGAAATCGGCGGCAATCGCCGCAACATCCACCGCGCCGATCGCCTTCAGCAGGCCCTGCGGCCCCTTGTCACCCGTGCTGGCAATGGCGGCCCTGGTCCGATCCTCCAACGCGGCCCACATTGCCTGCCGCGCGGCGCGGACCATGCCGTCGCGGCTGCCAAAGCGTTGCACCAGCGTCGGCGGGGCCAGCCCGACGGCCGCCGCAACGGTTGCAAAGGACACCGCCTTGTCGCCGCCCGTGTCCAGCAAAGCCTGGAGGGCGGCAAAGATCTGGTCGTCGGAAATCGAGCGGTTGCGCGGCATGGGGCCAAGATAAACGAATGTTCGTTCACCTTGCAAGCCTATCGCTTGGGTGCCCCCGGTCGTGGCGGCTGCGACTTGTAGACCGGCAGGCGCCAGCCGAAGATCAGGCTTCCCGACCGCAGCGCCAGCACCAGTGTGGCGCACAGGACCAGCGCCGCGCCTTCCGGCAGGCCCAGCCGCAGAGCCAGTACCGCCCCCAATGATCCCGCAAAGGCGCAGGTGACATACAACTCGCCCTGTTTCAGGACCAGCGGCACCTCGTTGCAGACGACATCGCGCATCAGCCCGCCCATGCAGCCGGTGATCATCCCCATGACCAGCACGATGGGCCAGGCCTCGCCCCCGGCCAGCGCAACCGCGACGCCCGCCGGGACCGCGACGGCCAGGGCAAAGGCGTCCAGCCACAAAAGCGCAAGATACCGGCTTTCCAGCCGGTGCGCGGCGAAAAAGACCGCGATGGCGGCGGTGGTGGCGATGGCCAGCACTTCCGGTCGCGCCACCCAGAACACCTCGCGGTTCAGGATCGCGTCGCGGATCGTGCCACCGCCCACAGCCGTCAGGCAGCCGATGAAGATGAAGCCGACGATGTCCAGTTGCGACCGGCTGGCGGCCAGCGCCCCGGTCAGCGCAAAGACCAGCACCGAGGCATAGTCCAGCCCGTCCAGCAGAGTGATCCCGCCGGTCATGGCTGTACCTTGAACGGTGCCATCCCGGCCCGGGCCAGTTCGTCCGCGCGTTCGTTCTCGGCGTGGCCCGCGTGGCCCTTGATCCAGCGCCAGGTGACCTGGTGTCTGGCCTGCGCCGTCTCAAGCCGTTGCCAAAGCTCGACATTCTTGACCGGCGATCCGCCCGCCGTCCGCCAGCCCTTGCGCTTCCAGCCCCCGATCCACTCGGTGATCCCGTTCTTCACATAGGCGCTGTCGGTGACGATGGTGATCTCGCTGGGCCGGGCCAAGGCCTCCAGCGCCGAGATCGCGGCCATCAGCTCCATCCGGTTGTTGGTGGTCATCGCTTCGCCGCCCTGCAGGGTGCGTTCCTTGATCACCGCGCCAGCCTCGCGCGCCAGCATCAGGACGCCCCAGCCCCCCGGACCCGGGTTTCCCGAACAGGCCCCATCGGTATAGGCGAAAAGGTCGGGCACGGGGTCAGGCCTGCAACGGCAGGGCCAGGCAGGCCAGCACGACAAGGGTCAGCATGACCCGCAGCCGCAGCCACCAGGACGGGGCCAGACCCCAGGCCGTATAGGTCGCATCCAGGAGCAAAAGGCCGACGAAGCCGGCGCCAAGGAAGATCGTCGAGCTGGCGCTGGCATCGGTGACCATGAAGAACACCCACAGCGCCGGGATCACCGACAGGGCATAGGCCACGGTCGCCTGCCCCCCCTCGGCCCGGGTGGCAAAACCCCAAAGCACGCCGGACATGAAGGACAGGATCAGCGTGCCCCAGGTCAGCCCGACATAGGCCCCGATGAACATCGGCGGAAGAACCTGGCCCGCCCAGCCTGCCAGCACGGGAAACAGATGCGTCGTGGCCGACCACAGGAATGGGATCAGCCCGGCAAGGCCAAGAAGCAGGGCAGGGCGGGGGATGCGGCGGTCGTCGATCATGCGCCGGGTCTAGCCCGCCGCGCGCGTCCTGGCCAGAGTCCAGACGGCGAAAACAGCATCACACCGGCTCGCGCAGGACTTTCGGGACCTTGAACTCGATGTCCTCGACGGCGGTTTCGACCTGCTCCACCGTCACGGCAAAGCGCGAGCGGAAGGCGTCGATCACTTCGGTCACCAGCACTTCGGGCGCGCTGGCCCCGGCGGTCAGGCCGATGGCCCGCGATCCGGCAAGGGCACGCCAGTCGATGTCGGTCGCCCGCTGGATCAGCATGGAATACGGGCAACCGGCTGCTGTGCCGACCTCGACCAGGCGCTTGGAGTTCGACGAGTTGGGTGCCCCGATCACCAGAAGCGCGTCGATCCTGCGCGCGACGGCCTTGACGGCGGCCTGGCGGTTGGTCGTGGCATAGCAGATGTCATCGTGGGCGGGGGCGTGGATCAGCGGAAAGCGGGCCTTGAGCGCGGCGGCGATCGCGGCGGTGTCGTCGACCGACAGAGTGGTCTGGGTGATGAAGGCCAGCTTTGCGGGGTTGCGGACCTGAAGCTTCGCCACGTCCTCGACGGTCTCCACCAGCAGCACCTCGCCGGGGGGAAGCTGGCCCATCGTGCCCACGGTCTCGGGGTGGCCGTCGTGGCCGATGTAGATCATCTGGGTCCCGGCCTCGTGGTGGCGGGCGGCTTCGTTGTGGACCTTGGTGACGAGGGGGCAGGTGGCATCGACGGCGATCATGTTTCGCTGGGCGGCCTCAAGCGGGACAGCCTTCGGGACGCCGTGGGCGGAAAAGACCACGGGGCGGTCGGTGGGGCAGTCGTCCAACTCCTCGACGAAGATCGCCCCCTGGGCTTTCAGGGCGTCGACGACGAACTTGTTGTGGACGATTTCGTGCCGGACATAGACCGGGGCGCCCCATTTCTGCAGGGCCATCTCGACGATCTTGATCGCGCGGTCCACCCCGGCACAAAAGCCGCGCGGAGCGGCAAGGTAAAGCGTCAGGGGGGGCAGGTCGGGCATCGGGCAGCTCCGGGCAGGCGGTCAGACGAGATGTAAGGCGCGGCAGCCCCCCCGTCCAGCGCGGGATGTGTCCACAGTGGACAGATTGGGATGCCTTAACAATTTCAAGGACTTGATCATGGGCGTTCAGGGTTTATTAACCCCTGCCCGCAGCGTCTAGCCGCCGAACGCCACCACCCCCAGCCAGCCGACGGCGACATACCGGCCCGTCTTGGCCAAAGCGACAAGCGCCAGGAACACCGCAAAAGGCACCCGCAGCACGCCTGACAGTGCCACGATCAGATCGCCCCCGGGAGCCCAGCTTAGCAGCAGCGTCCAAAGGCCCCAGCGCGCGAACCAGCCCTCGGCGCGGGCCATCTGGGGCGGCGACAGCGGAAACCAGCGGTGGTCGCGCCGATCCGACAGCCAACGCCCAAGCGCATAGGTGATGCAGGACCCAAGCACGTTGCCGGTCGAGGCGACAGCCACCAGCACAGGAGCAGGCCAACCTGCGGCCAGCAGCCCCAGGAACACGACCTCGGACTGGAAGGGAACCGGGGTCGCGGCCAGCAATGCCGCGACGAACAGGCCGGACAGCGCGATCACGCCCGGCCTGCCGCCAGGATCACTTGGCGTCGACCGAGATTTCTTCTGCCGAAACGGGGCGCGGCTCGCGCGGCGGGCGGCCGATGACTTCGCGCAGTTCGTCCAGCTCGATGAAGTTGTCGGCCTGACGGCGCAGTTCGTCCGCGATCATCGGCGGCTGGCTGCGGATCGTGGACACCACCGAGACGCGAACGCCCTGACGCTGCAGGCTTTCCACCAGCGGACGGAAGTCGCCATCGCCCGAGAACAGGACGACGTGATCGACGCGGGCCGCAAGCTCCATCGCATCGACGCACAGCTCGATGTCCATGTTCCCCTTGACCTTCCG
>JAKQLM010000705.1 GCA_029567145.1 Pseudomonadota bacterium | reverse complement strand
TCCGATCTCACCTATCGCACGCTCACCGCCGTTGACGCGGCGGTCATGGTCATCGACGGCGCCAAGGGCGTGGAAAGCCAGACGCGCAAGCTGTTCGAGGTCTGCCGGATGCGCGACCTGCCGATCCTGACGTTCTGCAACAAGATGGACCGCGAATCCCGTGATGTGTTCGAAATCATTGATGAAATCCAGGAAAATCTTGCCATCGACGTGACCCCCGCCAGCTGGCCGATCGGCGTCGGGCGCGAGTTTGTCGGGGCTTATGATCTGCTGCATGACCGGCTGGAGATCATGGACCGGGCCGACCGCAACAAGGTGGCCGAGTCGATCCAGATTTCCGGGGTGGACGACCCGAAGCTGGCCGAACATATCCCGGCGGACCTCCTTGCCAAGTTCCACGAGGAACTGGCGATGGCGCGCGCCTTGCTGCCTGCCTTTGACCGCACCGCCTTCCTCAACGGCTCGATGACGCCGATCTGGTTCGGCTCGGCGATCAATTCCTTTGGCGTCAAAGAGTTGATGGACGGCATTGGCGAATACGGGCCGGAACCCCAGCCGCAGAAGGCCGCCGAACGCCAGGTCGCTGCGGATGAGACCCCGGTCACCGGCTTTGTCTTCAAGGTCCAGGCCAACATGGATCCCAAACACCGCGACCGGGTGGCCTTTGTCCGCCTTGCCAGCGGGCACTTTGAACGCGGGATGAAGCTGCACCACGTCCGGTCCAAGAAACCGATGTCGATCACCAACCCGGTCCTGTTCCTGGCCGCTGACCGTGAGTTGGCCGAAGAGGCCTGGGCCGGCGACATCATCGGCATCCCGAACCACGGGCAGTTGCGGATCGGCGACGCGCTGACCGAAGGCGAGACGTTGCGCTTCACCGGCATCCCCAGCTTTGCGCCGGAACTCCTCCAGTCGATCCGCGCAATGGACCCGATGAAGGCCAAGCACCTGGAAAAGGCCCTGACCCAGTTCGCCGAAGAAGGTGCTGCCAAGGTCTTCAAGCCGATGATCGGCTCGGGCTACATCGTCGGCGTCGTGGGGGCCCTGCAATTCGACGTGCTGGCCAGCCGGATCGAACAGGAATACAGCCTGCCCGTCCGGTTTGAAGGCTCGAACTTCTCCAGCGCCCGCTGGATTTCCGGCGACAAGGCCGAGATGGAAAAGCTGGTCAACGTCAACAAGGGCCACATCGCGCATGACAGCGACGGGGACCTCGTGTTCCTGACCCGCCTGCAATGGGACATCGACCGCGTGGTGCGCGACTATCCCGGCGTCAAGCTGACCGCGACCAAAGAGATGATGGTCTGACCCGCAGGCCCCCGCCTTGACCGGTGCGGCAAGCCCCCCTAGCCTTTCCGCGACCCCTGCCCTTGGGGTCGCGCGCCAAAGGATGGCCATGACCACACCGCCTCAGCCTGGCCCGCCCCATGTGGACCCCGCCGAAGAAGCCCTGACCTATCCCGGCGCGCCCGACAGCCTGATCGAGCTGTGGCAACGCCGCCGCAGACGCATGGCCTTTGGTCCGGGCGAACGGCTGCCCCCGCTGGACGTGGACCTCAAGGCGCTCTTGGCCACACCGATCACCGCGCCTGAACCCGCCCCAGCGCGGATGTCGCTGCACGGCCAGAAGCTGCACGCGATCCGCAGCGAACTGGTCGGCAAGCCCGAGCTTGCGGCCCTGAACGCCATCCTGATCGCCCATTTGCGCAAGTCCGGGCAGGCGCGTCATGCCCCTGCGCTGTTCCGCCGGATCTGGACCGAGGAAGGCGCGGCGCTGCTGCCGCATCTTCCCGGCCGCTGGCTGATCTCGACCGTGATCACCTTTGGCGACCATGGCGAAACCGAAGCGCAGCGCCGCATCGGGCTGGCGATGAACGTGCTGTTTTCGCTGATGAAACTGTACGAGTTCGAGCGGTTTCATTCCGGCCTTGGCCCCGACCAGCCCTTCAAGCTGCGCCCCACGCGCGGCAGGCGTCTGCCGGTCGGGATGCCCAGCTTTGCGCTTTTGGGCGGCGGGCTGGACATCAACCTTCTGGCGCAGATCTGGAACGAGGCGAAGGGCGAACCCGTGGCAGGCCGGGTCGCCTGTCATCTTCTGGACTTGCTGAACGCCGATCCGGGCAACCTTTTTCGCCGGATCGGCCTGATGCGCGATGCCAAGGCCAGCGCGCTGGAAGAGGCCGAGCCGCCCGACGTGCCGCTCTCGGACACGCTTTGATCACCCTGCCGCGCGCCAGCCGTGGTCCGGCCCGGTCTTGGTCAGCGTGACGCGCCGGGTGGCGGCGGGCCGGGTATCGCAGCCGTCCGCCGCGATGGTCAGTGCGTGATCCCCGGGCGCGAACTGCCGCGTGAACCGGACCACGGCCAACTCTCCCGGTTCCAGGGGCGGGGTCAGGCCCAGAAGGTCGCCGTCCGCCATCTGCACCCGGAACCGCACCCTCCTGCAGCCGGTATCGGGGGCGGCGATCAGCACGCCATAGCGGCCAGGATCGGACACCGAAATCAGATTGAAGCCCGCCGGACAGCCGGGGCCAAGGCAGGCCAGGGGGTCGGCGGACAGGGATGTGGGGCCAAGCGCCAGCCACACGGCAAGCAGGACTGCGGTTTTCACAATGCACCTGATGAAAGGAAAGGATCAAAAGTCAGTCGTCGGTCAATGGCAAAAGGTTAACGCAGTCCCCGGCCTTTCCCCAGCCCCCCTGTGCCTGCCTTGACCCTGATCCGTTTTTCCGCTATGCGCGACGCGCGGCCAACACGGGCCGAGACGCCGGGGCGCCCGGAAACTAGCGTCCCATCACCCATGCGGTCCGATACCGCATCCATAGGACGCTTATGACCAAATTTTCCGACCTCGCGCTGGACCCGCGCGTGCTGCAAGCCGTCGCCGAAGCTGGCTACGAAACTCCCACTCCGATCCAGGCCGAAGCCATTCCGCACGCGCTGCAAGGCCGCGACGTGCTGGGCATCGCGCAGACCGGCACCGGCAAGACCGCAAGCTTCACGCTGCCGATGATCACTCTGCTTGGCCAGGGCCGTGCCCGCGCCCGGATGCCGCGCAGCCTGGTGCTGGCGCCGACGCGCGAACTGGCCGCCCAGGTGGCCGAGAATTTCGACATCTACGCCAAGCACACCAAGCTGACAAAGGCGCTCTTGATCGGCGGCGTGGCGTTCGGCGAACAGGACAAGCTGATCGACCGTGGCGTCGACGTGCTGATCGCCACTCCTGGCCGCCTGCTGGACCATTTCGAACGCGGCAAGCTTCTCTTGACCGGCGTGCAGATCATGGTGGTCGATGAGGCGGACCGGATGCTGGATATGGGGTTCATCCCCGATATCGAACGGATCTTCCAGCTGACCCCGTTCACCCGCCAGACGATGTTCTACAGCGCCACGATGGCTCCGGAAATCGAGCGGATCACCAAGACCTTCCTGAAGGACCCGGCGAAGATCGAAGTGGCACGGCAGGCCACTGCCTCGCTGACGATCACCCAGTCGCTGATCGAGGTGAAGCCGATCCGCAAGGACCGCAACTTCGGCGACAAGCGGGCCATGCTGCGCGCCCTGATCAAGGCCGAAGGCGAGGCTTGCACCAACGCGATCATCTTCTGCAACCGGAAGATGGATGTCGACGTTGTGGCGAAGTCGCTGAAATCGCACGGCTTCAACGCGGCCCCGATCCACGGCGACCTTGACCAGTCGCAGCGGATGAAGACGCTGGACGCGTTCCGCGACGGCACGCTGCACCTGCTGGTCGCCTCGGACGTTGCCGCACGCGGGCTGGACATTCCGGCCGTCAGCCACGTCTTCAACTTTGACGTGCCGTCCCACCCCGAGGATTATGTTCACCGCATCGGCCGCACTGGTCGGGCTGGGCGCCTGGGCAAGGCCTTCACCATC
>JAKQLM010000687.1 GCA_029567145.1 Pseudomonadota bacterium | reverse complement strand
GGCCCGCCGCCCCGCCGACGAGCCCGAGCGCGAGCTTTTGCTGCTGAAGCTGTTGCCGAACCTGGTGTCGATCCTGGCGCTGTGCGCCGGGCTGACCGCGATCCGGTTCGCGATTTCGGGCAATGTCGCCATGGCGGTGCTCTTGATCGGCACGGCGGCAGCACTGGACGGGCTGGACGGACGCCTGGCGCGGATGCTGAAATCGGAAAGCGCGATTGGCGCGGAACTGGATTCCTTGTGCGATTTCGTCAACTTCGGCGTGACGCCGGGGTTGGTGCTGTACCTGTGGGGCCTGCGGGCCGAAACCAGCCTGGGCTGGATCGCGGTCCTGGTATATGCGGTGTGCTGCATGCTGAGGCTGGCGCGGTTCAACGTCGGCTCGCGTCAGGTCGGTGAGGCGGCCGAGAAGACCACGTTCATCGGTGTGCCGTCTCCTGCCGGGGCGATGCTGGTGCTGGTGCCGATCTATCTGACGCTGGCGCTGGATTCGACGGTCACCCTGCCGCCGCAGCTGGTGGCGCTGTGGATGGTGGCCATCGGGGCGCTGATGATCAGCCGGGTCCGCACGCCGTCGCTGAAGCGGATCAAGATCGCGGCGGAATACGCGCGCTACGTGCTGGTCGGGCTGGTCGTGGTGGTGGCGGCCCTGTTGACCTATCCCTGGACCACGCTTCTGATCCTGTCGCTGGTCTATCTGGCGGCCATCCTGGGGCTGTACCTGCAAAGCCTGCGGCGGCGCACGCCCGCGCCGTAGACGGCGGGTTGAACTGGCGCGCGTTCTCTGCCCTACTCGGGTCCGGTCAAGCGGGAGGAACGGGCGATGACACCAGTCAGATGGGGCATTCTGGGCGCGGCAAGGTTCGCGCGTGAGCATATGGCCCCGGCGATCCACGCCGCCGAAGGGGCGGAACTGGTGGCGCTGGCGACCTCTGACCCGGCCAAGGCCGAGGGGTTCCAGGCGTTTTGTCCGGGGCTTAGGCTGCATGGCAGCTACGACGCCCTGCTGGCCGATCCCGGGATCGACGCGGTCTACATCCCCCTGCCGAACCACATGCATGTCGAGTGGACGCTGAAATGTCTGGCGGCGGGCAAGCATGTGCTGACCGAAAAGCCCATCGCGATGAAAGCGCGCGAGATCGACCAGATCATCGCCGCGCGGGACCGGTCGGGGTTGCTGGCCGCCGAGGCCTACATGATCGTGCATCACCCGCAATGGCAGCGCGCGAAGGACTGGTTCGAGGCCGGAGAGATCGGCGATCTGGTCCACGCCGACGTCGCCTTCAGCTTCAACCTGACCGACATGGGCAACATCCGCATGAAGCCGGAAACCGGCGGCGGGTCCCTGCGGGACATCGGGGTCTATACGTTCGGCTCGATGCGGTTTGTCACCGGGGCGGAACCCGTCGACATCTCGGCCCGGATCCACCGCGACAACGGGGTCGACACCTTCGCCCAGGTCGCCGCCACGATGGAGGGGCCGAAAGGGCGCTTCACCTATGGCTCGGTCACCTCGATGCGGATGTACAACCGGCAGGTGGCGACGTTCCAGGGGACGAAGGGGATGATCCGGCTGGAGGGCGGGCCGTTCAACGCCAACGTCAACGACCTGGCCGAGGTCGAACTGCACCAGAATGGCAACCGGGTGACGGTGGAGCGGTATCCGACCGCAAACCAGTACAAGCTGCAGGTCGAGGCCTTCGGGCGCAGCGTGCGCGACGGGGCGGCCTATCCCTGCCCGCTGGAATTCGTGCGCGGCACCCAGGCGATGATGGACCGGGTTTATGAGGTCGGGGTCGAGATCTGAGGGCCGAGGACCCTTAATCCGCGCCGCGCCGCGGCATGTGAATCTGCTTGCACGTCACGGCGCTGTGAGTTGAAGTGTAAACCTAGGACGACAAAAAATGCGGCGACGTGGCCGCAGTCGGGCCTGGGTTGCACAGTTTTGCGCCGTTGATTGTTTCCCTGCGCCGACATTGGGACTTGCCACAGCTGTTCTTCAACCGGAAGCACTGCCAATGCCTCAGGAATACGCCGAACTGTGGACTTCGCTACCCGCCCCGCTGGATCGGGCGCGGCAGTATCTGGAACGCCGGGGCGACAGCCTGCCCGAGACGGCGCTTCGGGCCCTGGCACGCGAGGTGATTCTGCGGGTGTCGCGTGCCGCGCTGGACGCCGAAACCGCCTTTGCGACCCCGGAAATCGTCCATCAGGCCGACCGCGCCGAGATCGAGGCGCTGTGCGATGCACTTTTATCGCCGGATGATGCTGCAGCCGCAGAAATGGTCCGGGGGGCCCGGTTGTCGGGGATGCCGGCGGCGGTTCTGTATCATGTCTACATCGCCGGGGCGGCGCGGATGCTGGGCACGCGCTGGGACCGGGACGAGGCGACGGTGCCGCAGGTGATCATCGGCGCGGGCCGGGTCTATGGCATCCTGCGTGACCTGCGCGAGGTGTTCCTGACCGAACGGCTGATCGCGCCTCCCGGCGCGGCGGCGGTCTTTGCCAGCGTGCCGGGCGAGGTGCACGGGATCGGCGCGACGCTGGCCGCCGATACGCTGCGCCAGAAGGGCTGGGACATCACGCTGCGCCTGGGGCTGGGCCATGACGCGCTGGTCGAAGAGATCGCCGCGCTGGCCCCGACGATGGTCGCCCTGTCGGCGTCGCTGCCGACGCTGACCTTTGCCACCGCCCGTCTGATCGTGGCCCTGCGCGTGCGCTGCCCGCATGTCTGGATCATCCTGGGCGGGCCGATCCTGTGGCATGACGCGCATGTCGGCGCGATCGTCGATGCCGATGCCAGCGCCGCCGACATCGAGAGCGGGCTTACCCTGATGGCGGCGCATCTGGACAAGCTGAACCGGCTGGCGCGGGGCTAGGCCCTCCCCACCCCAGCCGGGCCTGTCAGCGGTCGCGCATCCGCGATTCCCGCAAGGCGCGCAGGTCTTCGGCGGACAGGCGGGGGGGGTGCGGCGCCGCGCGCAACTGGGCGGTCTGGGTGCCCTTTTCCCGCTCCCAGGCCAGAACTGCGGTGGCAAAGAACCAGCAGGTCGTCCAGACACTGAAGACGATGCTGAGGATCGTGATCGGGATTACGATCTCAAGATGCGGCAGGCTGAAGTAAGACTTTGCCAGCGCCACGACATCGCCTTGCAGAAAGACGTACAGGCCAATGGCTTGATGAAAAAGGAAAAACATCACCACGTTGCCAAGGAAGCCCACCAACGCAACGATGGCCAGGCTGACGAGGCCCGCGCCAAATCCCCAGAAAAGATCGCTTTGCGACCCCCGGATCGTCGCTGTGGCGGCGGCGGCCGTCATGGGCACGGCAAGCGCGCCCGCCAGAAGGAAAGCGGCCAGCGCGAGGACGACCGTGCCAAGGCCCAGAATGCTACCCAAGCCCGAACTTTCCTCCGCGCCCCCGGCAAGGTCCAGGACCTGCCCCAGTCCGGCGGCAAGGACGGCGAAGATGATGCCGACACCGATGCCAAGCACGAAGTACCAGAAGCTGGCCCGCACCAGTTTCCCAAGGTCAAGATCGCTGTCATGGCCCCGCGCGTTCAGCGCGCAGCGCAGGCCCGCCAGAGTGCACAGCACGCTCATCACGCCGGGGACGATCAGGCCGACGATCGGGATGAAGCCCGCCACAAGCGTCACGGCAATGGTCAGCGCCGTCAGGAAGGGCAGCAGGAACAAGTAGCGCCAGAGCGTCTTGAGCGAAAGGGGAAGGGATTGCAGAAACAGAGGCATTGGCGTCTCCATCACCGGCCCGTCCAGCCAGGGCGAAACCCTGCGCTTCGGGAGGGGGGATGTATGGACCCCCGCCCCCCGCGCAATGGGTTCACGCAAATTTCGCGGACGTGGTGGTGCTGGTTAGCGAAAGATGAAGGCCGGTATTGCCGGGGGGTATGCAACACCCCGAGGGGCAGGGGGCAGCCCGCTGGAAACGCTGTGTTAACGGGGCTTTTCCGACGGCTTCCGCCTGTCTTTTACCAGTCTTCCTTGCGTCTACTATCCGTCTCTACGCGCGGGGTGTGCGGGGGGCGTTAACCTCGGCTGGCGAATCGCTTCCCTCTGGATCAAGAGCCTGTCCGCCGGGGCTGGGGAAGGGTGCGTGGATCACGCACCCTACATCATCCGCGAAACCGGATCTTAACCCTTTCCGGGCTCTCTGGCGGCATGGCAAACTATGTCCGACCGCAGGTGACCGGAGCGACGGTGTTCTTCACCGTGGCCCTGGCCGAACGCGGGTCCGACATCCTGGTGCGCGAAATTGCGGCACTGCGCGAGGCCGTCAGGCTGACCCGGGCCGAACGGCCGTTCGGGATTGATGCCTGGGTGGTGTTGCCGGACCGGATGCATGCGGTCTGGACCTTGCCAGGGGGTGACAGGGATTACGGAACGAGGTGGCGACTGATCAAGGCGCGGTTTTCGCGCGGGTTGCCGACAGGGCCGTTGCGGTCAAGTCATCTGGCACGGCAGGAACGCGGCATCTGGCAGCGCCGGTTCTGGGAACATCACATCCGCGATACGACAGACTTTGCGCAGCACCTGCGCCTGTGCTGGTTCAGCCCGGTTGCGGCGGGTCTGGCCGAGCGGCCCGAGGACTGGCCCTATTCTTCGGTTCACCGCGACAGGCGCAACGGCGGACCCTTGAGGTAGGGTGCGTGATATCACGCACCCTACGGAATCATTCCTCCATCGCCTCCAGCTCGTCGATGAAGCCTGCGATCATGCTCAGGCCCTTGTCCCAGAATCTCGGGTCGCTGGCATCCAGGCCGAAGGGGGCCAGAAGGTCCTTGTGGTGCTTGGACCCGCCCGCTTTCAGCATGTCGAAGTACTTTTCTTCAAAGCCCGGCAGCCCGCCCGCATAGGCCGCGTACAGCGCGTTCACCAACCCGTCGCCGAAGGCATAGGCGTAGACGTAGAAGGGCGAGTGGACGAAGTGCGGGATATAGGCCCAGAAGGTCTCGTACCCGTCCATGAGCTCGAACGCGTCGCCAAGGGACTGGGCCTGGACGCTCATCCACAGGGCGTTGATGTCGTCGGGGGTCAGCTCGCCTTCGGCCCGGGCGGCGTGGAGTTTGCATTCGAAGTCGTAAAAGGCGATCTGGCGGACGACGGTGTTGATCATGTCCTCGACCTTGCCGGCCAGCAGGGTCTTCTTTTCCGCCGGGGTCTTGGCACCGTCCAGAAGCTTGCGGAAGGTCAGCATTTCGCCGAACACGGATGCCGTTTCGGCGAGGGTGAGGGGGGTGGAGGCAAGAAGTTCGCCCTGGCCTGCGGCAAGGACCTGGTGGACGCCATGGCCAAGCTCGTGGGCAAGGGTCATCACGTCGCGCGGTTTGCCAAGGTAATTCAGCATGACGTAGGGGTGGACGGTGGTGACGGTCGGGTGGGCAAAGGCACCGGGGGCCTTGCCGGGTTTCACGCCCGCGTCGATCCAGCCCTTGTCGAAGAAGGGTTTCGCCAGGTCGGCCATCCGGGGGTCGAAGGCGGCATAGGCGTCGGTCACCGTTTTCTGCGCCGTCGCCCAGTCGACGGTTTTCGGCGTTTCCTGCGGCAGGGGGGCGTTGCGGTCCCAGACCTGCAGCTTGTCCAGCCCCAGCCATTTCGCCTTGAGCCGGTAGTAGCGGTGGGAAAGTTTCGGGTAGGCGGCGACGACGGCGTTGCGCAGGGCCTCGACCACCTCGGGCTCCACATGGTTCGACAGGTGGCGGCCATGCTGGGGCGTGGGCATCTTGCGCCAGCGGTCGTGGATTTCCTTTTCCTTGGCCAGCGTGTTGTGGATGCGGGCGAAAAGCTTGGTGTTCTTCTGGAAGACCCCGGCCAGGGCATGAGCCGCCGCCTCACGACGCGGGCGCTGGGGGTCGGTCAGAAGGTTGAGCGTGGCTTCCAGGTTCAGCTCGTCGGGTTCGCCGTCCACGGTGAACATGAGCGCGGCCATGGTTTCGTCAAAGAGCTTGTTCCAGGCGCTGGCCCCGACGACGCTTTCGTCATGCAGGAACTTTTCCAGCTCGTCCGAGAGCTGGTGCGGCCGCATCGCGCGCATGCGGTCGAACACGGGCTTGTAGCGCGCAAGATCGGCATTGGCGGCCAGCAGGCGGGCAAGGTGGTCGTCATCCAGCCGGTTGAATTCAAGGCTGAAGAACACCAGCGGCGTGGTGGCATCGGTCACCCGACCTTCCGCGTTGCCCATGAATTGCGCGCGCTCGGGGTCGATGGTGTTCTGATAGTAGCGCAGGCCCGCGTAGGACATGAGGCGGCCCGCGATCACGTCGATGCGTTCGTATTCCTGCACGCAGGCCAGAAGGCCCGCGGCATCCTGGCGGCCAAGCTTGCCTTCGTAGGCGGCAGCAAAGGCGGCACAGGCGCGGTCAAGCTCGGCCATGTCGGCGGCGAATTCGGGGCCGTCGGGGGTGGGGTAAAGGTCGGTCAGGTCCCAGTCGGGCAGATCGCCGAAGGCCCCGCCGCTGGCGTTGGCGTCGAAGACGGGTTGGGGCAGGGGCAGGGTCATCGGATACCTCTTGAAGCGCTTTGGATTCATCTAGGGGTGCGGGGGCAGGATGTGCAACCCCGGGTGGGTCAGGGGCAAAATTCTTCAAAGAGTTTTGACCGGACTTTTCCAAAAGTCCGGCGCCCGTGGGGAGGTCAGCGTGCGGCGTTCAGAAGCGCGCGCAGGCTGTCGAGGGTGTCGATGTCGGCCACGCCCTTGTCGCGCCGCCAGCGCAGCATCCGGGGAAACCGCAGGGCGATGCCGCTTTTGTGCCGGGGGCTGGCCTGAATGCCCTCGAACCCGATCTCGAACACCAGTTCGGCGGGGACTTTGCGGACCGGGCCGAAACGCTCCAGGGTATGAGTTTGCACCCAGCGGGTGATCTCGTTGAATTCGGCGTCGGTCAGGCCGGAATAGGCTTTGGCAAAGGGCACGATGTCGTTGCCGTCACGGACGCCAAAGGTGAAGTCGGTGTAAAGGTTCGCCCGGCGGCCATGGCCTGCCTGGGCGTAAAGCATCACCGCGTCGACCGTCCAGGGGTCAAGCTTCCACTTCCACCAGTCGCCCCGTTTGCGGCCCTGAAAGTAGGGCGAGGCCAGGCGTTTCAGCATCAGGCCTTCGGCCCCCTCGTGCCGGGCGGTCGCCCGGATCATCGCCAGCCCGTCCCAGTCCGGGGCGGCGATGGCGGACGAGGCGGCGAGCGGCAGGCCAGAAGGGAGGTGGGGGGGCAGCGCCTGCAGGATCGCGTCCAGCCGGGCCCGGCGCCGAGAGAGGGGCTGGTCGCGGATGTCGTGGCCCCCGTCTTCAAGAAGGTCATACGCCAGCATCCGGGCCGGGGCCTCGGCCAGAAGCGCCTTTGGCACGGTCTTGCGGCCGATCCGTTTTTGCAGGGCAGCGAAAGGCAGGGGACGGTTCCGCGCGGTGTCCCAGGCCAGGATCTCGCCGTCGATCACCGTGCCGGGCGGCAGGAAATCGGCCAGCGGGGCCAGGTCCGGGAAGCGGTCGGTGATCAGTTCCTCGCCCCGGCTCCACAGGGCAAAGGCGCCGGGGCGGGCGATCAGCTGGCCGCGGATGCCGTCCCATTTCCATTCGGCGAGCCAGTCCCCGGGGTCGCCCAGCGGTTCCGGGCCGTCGTCGAGTTGCGAGGCGAGCGCAAAGGGATAGGGCCGGGTATCGCCGCCGGTGTCGCCCGCGACCAGCGCGGCAAAGGCAGTATGGGCCGGGTCCCAGTTGCCCATCAGCCGGTGGGCAAGGGTTGCCTCTTCCACCCCGGTCGCCTGCGCCAGCGCCCGGGTCATCAGGCCCTGCGCCACGCCCATGCGGAAGCCGCCGGTCAAAAGCTTGTTGTAAAGGAACCTCTCGGTTGCCGGGAGCAGGGACCAGGCCTGCAGGACGGCGGCCTTGCGGGTGTCGGCGGGCTGGCCGGTCAGCTGGATCAGGCTGCGGATGGTCTGATCCAGCGTCAGGTCGCTGGCCGTGCCGGGCAGCGGAAGGAGGAGGGCAATGGTCTCGGCCAGATCGCCGACCACGGTATAGCTTTCCTCGAACAGCCAGTCGGGGATGCCTGCCGCCTCGGCCGCCCAAAGGCGGAGTTCGGTGGCGTTCACCGCGCGTTTCGGGCGGCGGCCAGTCAGAAGCGCGACGGTCCAGACCCGGTCGCCTTCCGGCGCGTGGCGGAAATAGTCGGCGAGCGCGGCGGTCTTGGCCCCGGTCTTGGTCGTGCCGTCCAGCGCGGCGAAAAGCGCGGCGAAGCGGTTCATTCGGTCACCGCTGTTTCGGGCTCGGACTCGTCGCCGAACCGGGTTTCCACGATCCCTGCGTCGTAGCCTTTCGTTTCCAGCCAGTGCCGGAACGGGGCGGTGTAGCCGTGGGTGACAAAGACCCTGTGCGCGCCGGTGGCCTTGATCGCGTCGTTCAGGCCGGGCCAGTCGGCGTGGTCCGACAGGACGAACCCGGTCCCAAGCGCCCGGCGGCGGCGGATGCCCCGGACGGCCATCCAGCCCGAGACGAAGGCCTCTTCGGCTGGGCCAAGGCGGGCCGACCAGGCCGAGCCAAGGGCCGAGGGCGGCGCGATGGCCAGCGCGCCGGGGTGGGTTTTCGCGGTGATGTCGGGTGTTGCGCGGATGGTGGGGGGCAGGGGGTAGCCCTGGTCGCGCAGGGTCTGGGTCATCTCTTCGACCGCGCCATGGGTAAGGATCGGGCCAATCGCGGGCAGGCCCGCCAGCAGGCGCTGGGCTTTGCCAAAGCTGTAGGCGCCAAGGATCGAGGTCTTGCCCGCGGCCGCGTTGGCGGACCACCAGCGGGCGATCTGGTCCATCACCCTTGGCTGCGGTTCCCAGCGAAAGATCGGCAGGCCGAAGGTGCATTCAGAGATGAAGGCGTGGCAGGGGACGGGGTCAAAGGGTTCGGCCAGGCCGTCGGGTTCGGTCTTGTAGTCGCCCGAAACGACCCAGGTCTCACCTGCGACGGTGACCTTGATCTGGGCGGACCCGGGGACATGGCCCGCGGGGTGGAACGAGACCGTCGCGCTGCCGATCTGGCGGGTCTGGCCATAGGGGATGGCGTCGGCGGTGATCGGGCCAAGGCGCTTGCGGATCACCGGAAGCGCCTTGTCGGTGGCAAGGTAGGACCCCATGCCCCAGCGGGCGTGATCGGAATGGCCATGCGTGATCAGCGCGCGGGGGACGGGGCGCCAGGGGTCGATGTGGAAGTCCCCGGCGGGGCAGTAGATGCCACGGTCGGTGAAGGTGAGGACGGGCTGGGCCATCGGCAAAAGGTAGCACGGGGGCGGGGGGCCGCAAGGGGCTCGGGTGCCTGTCCACGCAGGACAGTCGGGCGAGGGTGAGGGATTTCAAGGGGTTGGCTGTGGGCTTTAGGGGCGCGGTAAGGGTTTGGGGTGGGTGGTGTCAGCAGTATGTGCGTGTTGCCGCAGGGAGTGGTGGGTTGGCACCCACCCTACATGTCGCTGGCTTCGCGCTTTGGGTGTGAATTGGTAAGATCCGTTCAGGCTGAGGTGGGCATCCATTTCTTGACGAGCCTGAATTCGTCCTCGCCGAGTGCGATCGGAAGTTAAATCCCAAAGCCGTTTGGCCTTTCCAAACCCCAAACCATATGATCTCTCCCGTGCAGTTGGTCCCGCGCTGACGCCGCAACTGGCGTCAAACGCGCATGCCATTCTTTGCCAAATCCCTAACGCCCGCGCGTAACCCATTGCAACTCTACAGGGTCGCCGTTTTGCCCATCGTGGTCACGACGCTCCTGCAACCGGCTCGCGCGTGCCGCCCATTTTCACCACCTGGGCGAAGTTGGCGATCACCCGGCCTGCCGTTTTCCGGTCCGGGGCGTTCGGCCCGCGCCTCGAACCAATGGCGGCGCGGGCCTCACCGTCCAGAAGCCAGTTGACCGATCCCGACTGCCAGTCCTCCGGCTTCAGCCGGATCGGGAAGGTTCCTGCCCTGATCGGCTCGCGGGTCTTGGCATCTATTTCGTCGGATACCGAGGCCCAGATCGCGAAGCCGACGATATCGGTCAGCATGCCAGGCTGGTCCTTCGCGGGCTGGGCAATGGCGGTGCGGTCGCGGATCAATTGGGGGCGCTCTTCGCGCAACCGCAAGCGGATCAAAGCCCGCATGCTGGTCTGACGAGGGCCTTCGGTCACGAATCCGCTTGAAAACCGGCCCTTTCGCGGGCATACGCCGCTCCGGAAGCCTGCGGTCCCCCGCGGGACAGTCTGCAATGGAGAGACCATGGCCAAGGAAGACATTCTCGAATTCCCCGGGGTCGTCAAGGAACTCTTGCCCAATGCGACATTCAGGGTCGAACTCGAGAACGGCCATGAACTGATTGCGGTGATGGCAGGAAAGATGCGCAAGAACCGCATCCGGGTGCTGGCAGGGGACAAGGTGCAGGTCGAGATGACGCCCTACGACCTGTCGAAGGGCCGCATCAACTATCGCTTCCGCTAAGGGCGCGGTCTGAACGCATGAAACTGATCCTGGGATCGTCCAGCCCGCGGCGGTATGAGCTGCTGGGGCAGATGGGGCTTGTCCCGGATGCCGTCCTGTCCCCCGACATCGATGAGGACCCCCGCAAGGGCGAGCTTCCCCGGCCCTATGCCCTGCGCCTGGCGCGGGAAAAGGCGCTGGCGGTGGCTTGCGGTGCCGATGACGTGGTGGTCTGCGCCGACACGACGGTGGCTTTGGGCCGCCGCATTCTGGGCAAGCCGGTGGATGCGGGCGAAGCGGCGGCCTTCCTTGTGGCGCTGGGCGGGCGGCGGCATCAGGTGATCACGGCGGTCGCGGTCAAGCGCGGCGACCGGGTGCTGGTGCGCGACAGCGTCAGCGTGGTGAAGATGAAGCGCCTGTCGGACGCCGAGCTGAACGCCTATCTGGCCAGCGGCGAATGGCAGGGCAAGGCCGGGGGCTACGGCATCCAGGGGCTTGCGGGGGCGTTGATCCCGTGGATCTCGGGGTCGTTCACCGGGATCATGGGCTTGCCGGTGGCCGAGACGGCGGCGCTATTGACGGCGGTCGGCTATCCGGTCTGGAGGGTGGAATGAAGGGTCGCGTGCTGGTGCTGGACGAAATCGGCGGGCGCCCTGCGGCGGCGCTGCTGGTCGATGGGCAGATCGAGGAACTGGCGGTCGACCCGGATGGCGACGCGGTGCTGCCGGGCGCGATCTTCCGGTCGGTCGCGGACCGACCGATGAAGGGGCAGGGCGGGATCTTCGTCAAGCTGCCCGGGGGATCGGGGTTCTTGCGCCAGATTTCGGGTGTGGCCCCCGGCCAGCGGCTGCTGGTGCAGGTCACCGGGCCTGCCGAGGCAGGCAAGGCGCTGCCGGTCACGACGCGGCTTTTGTTCAAGTCGCGCTTTGCGATCGTGACGCCAGAGGCTCCGGGCCTGAACATCAGCCGCCGGATCAAGGATGAGGATGAGCGGGCCGCGTTGCAGGCCTTGGCCGAGGCCGGAATGGCGGGGGCCGATGCGCGGCTGGGGCTGATCCTGCGCTCGGCCTGCGACGGGGCCGAGGACGATGCGATTGCCGAGGACATCGCCGCGATGCGCGGGCTGTGCGAGGCGGTGCTGGCCGACCTGACCGGCGGGCCGGAACTGCTGGTCGACGGGGCCGGGGCGCATGATCTGGCGTTCCGCGACTGGCTGGACCCTGCGGTCGACGAGGCCGACACCGAAGCCGGCAGCTTTGAGCGGCATGGCGTGATGGAGGCGGTTCAGGCGCTGCTGTCGCCCCGCGTGGCGCTGGACGGCGGCGGCCACATGATGATCGAGCCGACGCGCGCTCTGGTGGCGGTGGATGTGAACACCGGGCCGGATACCAGTCCGGCGGCCAGCCTGAAGGTGAACATCGCGGCCGCCCGCGACCTGCCGCGCCAGCTGCGGCTGCGGGGCCTGGGCGGGCAGGTGGTGGTGGACTTTGCCCCGATGCCAAAGCGCGACCGGGCGATCCTGGATCAGGTCCTGAAGGCGGCCTTCAAGGCCGAGGGCGAGACCAATCTTGCGGGCTGGACCACGCTGGGCCTTTACGAGCTGACCCGCAAGCGCGACCGTCTTCCCCTGGCCGAGGTGCTGGCAGAATGAGCTGCCCGATCTGCGGCAAGCCCACAGCGGCCGAGTACCGCCCGTTCTGCTCGCGCCGCTGCGCCGATGTGGACCTGGGCCGCTGGCTGACCGAAAGCTACCGCATCCCGGCAGAAACCGACGAGCCGGGCGAAGAAGACCCCGACGCCGAAGACCCGCCACCGAAGGCGCACTGACGGGCGTTTTCCCTCTGGACAGCCCTGCGCCGCTTGAGTATCACCCGCGCACCAAAGCGTGCCCAGATAGCTCAGTTGGTAGAGCAGCGGATTGAAAATCCGCGTGTCGCTGGTTCGATTCCGGCTCTGGGCACCAAAAAATACAACAAAATCAATAGCTTGAAGTCTTATCTGCTCACTCGTGCTGGGGCGGCAACGTTTCGGTCAAAGATCGGTCAAACGCTGTCGTTTGCGCATCGCTGTGGTTCAAGGAGTCTGTCCCCCCCTTTTTCCGGTGAGGAAACCCAGCGTCGGGCTCGGCAAAACCTTTCAGGTGGAGAATCGGTCCACCGGCATGCGGCACCGACGACGTGTTCCGGGAGGATACTGCTCGAATCATGCGAGGCAGACAGTTGGTTGAACACAACGTGTCCGGTTCTACGGGGCCCAGTTCTTGAACTCGATCCCAAAGTAGCCAGGGCTGTCTGAATAGCGGTCGCCCTTTGGGTCCACATAGCACAGCCAATAGAGAGACGCCGGTTCGGCCCCAATGGGTGGTCCAGCGTGTCGGGCACCACCGTAGCACGACTCCAAAATGCTTTGCTGCGGGTAAGTGAGGACAGAAAGCTCCCTGCGGATACCAAGGACCTGTTTGACGATACCCTTTTCGAACTTTGCCTGAGACTTGCATTCCACCCCAAGAACCAGTTGATCATGCCTTGGCATTTCTCCGTTGGCGACGCTCGGGTCGATGAGAACGAGGTCGATCTCGTGGTACCCACTCAAGTCTACATGACCGGTCAGACGGCTCGCACCGAGCGTCCTAACCTGAATGTCTGTATGTAGTTCGAAGACCCTCGGACCCTTCCGAACGACGAAGTGAGACTGGCTTCGATTAATGTTCCCAGGGCTGGCCTTGAAGCTCACGCTTGTGCCGTTGACCAACTGGATATGGGCACCGTAGGTCGAACGCAGCCATGCGAGTGTTTTTGCCAAGCAGTATAGTTCATAAATCTTGCCACCCGTCGATTTCGAGAGCGTGGCCGAAATTGATGCCTTGTGTTTCGTGAAGAACGTGGTGATCGCCTTCTTGGCTTGAGCCTCATCCATGATCATTTAAACCCGGCTTCGTCATCACCGCCATGGCCATCGACCTCCAGCAACAGACCGATCAGTCTCCGGAGGTCTTCTCTGGCCGCTGGTATACGCTGATCGCCGACGAGGCGCTCTTCGGCTTCGACCCTCTCGATACCGATGTCATCTCCGGCATTGAACAAGATAGCTGTCCGGGGAGGCTCATCAACAACAGCTTCCGCAATCATCGCCATGGCGGTATCCACGGTTTCTGATGAGTGGACGCTGAGGTGTCGATCCAGCGCCTCAAGCATCAGAACTGCTAGATTACGGGCACCGTAGGACCGACGCCCCTCGAAGGTGTCATCATCGAGATCATTCAACTCAGCGATGGAGCCTAGACCAACCTGTCTTAGCTCCACTCGGATCAGCCTCAGAATTTCCAGCCAGTCCTCATCGGTCATCTCGATACCGCGCACTCATCATGTAGGGGCCACCTGATGTATCCCGCGTTCCGGACCGGTCGTGAACATCGTCCACTGAGGTGCCCCTAGATTTGTAGACGCTTTGCCCCCTAACTTTGAGGCAAGGAGGCCGAGATGGGGACGAGCAACTACAGCGACGAATTCAAGCGGGATGCGGTGCAGC
>JAKQLM010000675.1 GCA_029567145.1 Pseudomonadota bacterium | reverse complement strand
GATGGTGGCCTTGGACTGGCCGGCCTGCTTAAGCGCCAGCCCCATGTTGTCGCGCACGCTCAGATGCGGGTAAAGCGCGTAGCTTTGGAACACCATCGCCAGTTCGCGCTTGGCCGGGGCCACGTCATTCACCCGCTTGCCGTCCAAGAGGATATCGCCCGCCGTCGCATCCTCCAGCCCCGCGATGATCCGCAGCAGCGTGGATTTCCCGCAGCCCGAGGGGCCGACAAAGACGCAGAACTCACCATCGTTCACCGTCAGGTCGACGCCCTTGATGACCTCGGTCGCCCCAAAGGCCTTGGTGATGCCTTTCAGTTCCAGCGCGCCCATTCTACAGCCTCACAGGTTGGCCGGACCGGACGCTTTCGTCGGCGGCAAGACAGATGGCAAGGGATTGCACGGCATCTTCCATGTGCCGCGTCAGGTCGATGTCTTCCTGGATCGCGCGGGCCATGTAGGCCTGTTCGCGCTCGCACAGGTCCTGGTGGCCGGGTTCATCGGCCATGCTAAGGTCCTGATCGGGTTGGCCGACCTTGTGCACCCGGATGGTCGAGGTCTTGGTGTGCGTGTCGTGATCGTCGGATTTCGCGCTGTCCGGCATCCGGATGGAAACGGCTCCGTTGGGGCTGACCACATCCTTCACGAAAAAGGCGGTGTCCGACATCATCGGGCCCCAGCCCGCCTCATACCAGCCGACCGAGCCATCGTCGAACAGCACCTGGAAATGGCCGTAGTTGTACATGTCCGGGGCGATTTCCTGTGACAGGCGGACGCCCATTCCCCGCACTTCCACCGGCTTGGCGTCGGTGATCTGGCACATGACATCGACATAGTGGACGCCGCAGTCGACGATGGGGCTGGTGGTCTGCATCAGGGTCTTGTGCACCTCCCACGTCGGGCCCGAGGATTGCTGGTTCAGGTTCAGGCGAAAGACGAAGGGGCCACCCAGCGCACGGGCCTCACTGATCAGGCGCATCCAGCTGGGGTGATGGCGCAGGATGTAGCCGATCACCACCTTCTTGCCGTTCGCCTTGGCGCAATCGACCACGCGGCGGGCGTCCTGCACGGTCGTCGCAAGGGGTTTTTCGACGAAGACATGCGCCCCGGCCTCCATCGCCATGCAGGCATAGTCGGCGTGGCTGTCGGAGTAGGTGGAGACGTTCACGAGGTCAGGTTTCAGCCGTGACAAAGCCGCCTTGAAGTCCGGCTCGATGGAATAACCGTCCAGCTCCGGGTCCAGCTTCGGAGTGGACCGGTTCATCAGCCCCACCAGATCAAAGGCCGGGTTGCGGTGGTAGGCCAGCGCGTGACTGCGGCCCATGGTGCCAAGGCCGGCGACGAGGGTTCGGATCATTTTACGGCTCCGGCAGTGATCCCGCGGATCAGTTGGCGCGAGAAGATAAGATACAGGACAAGGACCGGAATGATCGCCAGCGACAGGGCGGCAAGGACGGCGTTCCAGTTGGTGACGAACTGCCCGATGAACACCTGCGCGCCAAGGGTGACGGTCTTCACCTCTTCGCTTGGCGCAAGGATCAGCGGGAACCAAAGGTCATTCCAGATCGGGATCATCGTGAAGACCGCGACGGTGGCCATGGCCGGGCGGACCAGCGGCAGGACGAGCGAGAAGAAGATCCGGTATTCGGACAGGCCGTCGATGCGGCCCGCGTTCTTGAGGTCGTCCGAGACTGATTTCATGAACTCCGACAGGATGAAGACTGCGAGCGGGAGGCCTTGGGCAGTGTAGACCAGGATCAACGCGGTCAGGGTGTTCACCAGGCCGCTTGCCACCATGATCTCCAGGATCGCGACAGTGCCAAGGCGGATCGGGATCATGATCCCAAGGGCGAGGTAAAGGCCCATCAGCGTGTTGCCCCGGAAGCGGTATTCCGACAGGGCGAAGGCGGCCATCGCGCCGAACAGAAGAACAAAGAACAGGCTGGCGCAGGTGACGATCAGGCTGTTCTGGAAGTACAGGAAGAAGTCGCCCTGTTTCACGACCGTCTCGTAGCCGATCAGGTCGAAATTCTGCGGCCACGGCAGGGCAAGGGGGTCGGCGAAGATCGCCTTGCGCGACTTGAAGCTGTTGATGACGATCACGAAGACCGGGAACAGGGCGATCAGGGTGTAGGTCAACAGGACCGCATGGGCGGCGATGGTCCGTCCGGTGGAAGCTCGCGCGCTCATCAGAACTGATACCTCCGCAGGCGGGTCTGGATGCCGAACAGGTAGACGCAGACCCCGACCAGGATGATCCCGAACATGGCCCCGGCGATGGCAGACCCCATGTAGGGGTCACCCAGCTGCAGCTGGAAGCCAAAGAAGGTGCGGTAGAGGAAGGTGCCAAGGATGTCGGTGCTGAAATCCGGCCCGGCCAGCGCGCCCTGGGCGACGTAGATCAGGTCGAAGGCATTGAAGTTGCCGACGAAGGTCAGGATCGAGATGATCCCGATCGCGGGCAGGATCAGCGGCAGCTTGATCTTCCAGAACTGCGACCAGCCGGTGATGCCGTCCATTTCGGAGGCTTCGATCACCTCGTCGGGGATGCTTAGAAGGGCGGCGTAGATCAGCATCATCGGGATGCCGACGAACTGCCAGACCGAGACCAGGGCCAGCGCGGTCAGGGCGTATTCTTCCTTGCCCAGCCAGGGGGCGAACAGCATCTTCAGGCCGACGGCGTCCAGCATGCCGGGGGCGATGCCCCAGATGGGCGACAGGATCAGCTTCCAGACGAAGCCGACGATCACGAAGGACAGGATCGTGGGGATGAAGATCGCGGTCCGGTAGAAGGCGGCCATCCGCAGGCGGGGGGTCGAAAGGATCGCAGCCAGGGCGATGCCGATGGGGTTCTGGACCAGCATGTGGATCAGGAAGAACCAGGCGTTGTTTCCCAGCGCGTTCCAGAAGGCGTCGGACCAGAGAGCGTCGCCGAAGAGGGTGGCAAAGTTCTGCAGGCCGACGAAGACGCGCGCCCCGGCCTCGTCCTTGTTCATCAGGGATTGGAGGAGGGTCCCGAACAGCGGGATGATCATCAGGGCCGTGTAGACCGCCACGGCGGGGGCCAGGAAGACGGCGATGTGCCAGCGGACGGGCTTGCGGGCGGCCATGTCTTCCCCTTTCCGGATGAAGTGTCCACAGTGGACAAAGTTACAGAGTCTTTATGAATCAATGGCTTGGCCGTGGGCGTTTACCTGGCCTTAACCTATGGCTCGGGGTGGCCGGGGAGACTTCCCCCCGGCCGATTGCGCGGTCCCGGATCAGGTCCGGAAGACCGGCGAACCCGTCACTTCTGCGGGTCGTACCAGGAGGCAAGGCCTTCCTGCAGACGCGCGCCAGCGGCTTCGGGCGTCTCGGTGCCCTTGATCACGTTGGCCGAGGCGTTCCAGGTCTCGTTCTCCAGGTTCGGGGTGCCGCGCGACAGGATCTGGTAAGTGGACCGGATCGACGACTGGCACTTTTCACGCCACGAGACGAATTCCTGCGCCAGCGGGTCCTGCATCGCGACCGGGGTCGAGTTCAGGCTGAAGAAGCCCGGCAGAGCGTTGGCATACATCGTCGCGAATTCGGGCGAGCCGACCCAGTCCAGGAACACCTTGGCCGCTTCGGCGTTCGGCGAGGCCGCGTTCATGCCGATGGCGATGTCGGTGTGGTCCGAGATGTAGCAGGTGTCGCCAGCCGCCGCGACCGGAGGCGCAAAGGCCCCCATCTTGAAGGTGGCCTGGGTGTTGAACCCGGCGATTTCCCACGAACCGGCCGGATAGATCGCAGCGCGGCCAAGGGTGAACAGGTTCTGGCTGTCCGGGTAGGTCTGGGCTTCAAAGCCGTCGCCCAGATAGTCCTTCCACTTCGCCAGTTCGGCGTAGGGGGCAACCCAGGCTTCGTCCGTCAGCTTCTGGTCGCCCTTGATCAGCGCAAGGCGGCCTTCTTCGCCCTTCCAGTAGTTCGGCCCGATGTTGTTGTAACCCATCGTCGCGGCTTCCCACTGGTCGTTGGTGCCCATCGCCATCGGGATATAGGTGCCATCGGCCTTGATCGTGTCGAGCGCGGCAAAGAATTCGTCGCGGGTGGTGGGGACGACGATGCCCAGCGCCTCGAACGCGTCGGCGTTGTAGATGAAGCCGTGGATCACGGATGCCATCGGCACGCAGAAGGTGGCCGCGCCGTCATCGGTCTGCCAGGCCGATTTCGCAACCGGCGAGAAGTTGGCCATGCTGGCCAGACCCGACAGGTCGGCGAGGTGGCCGTCGGTATAAAGCTGCAGCGAGGCGTCGAACGGGCGGCAGGTGATCAGGTCTCCGGCGCTGCCTGCGGCCAGTTTGGAGTTCAGCGCGGCGTTGTATTCGGCAGGCGCGGTCGGCGCGAAGACGACCTTGATGTCGGGATGCTGGGCTTCGAACGCCGGAATGATGGTGTCCTGCCAGATGGTCAGGTCGTCGTTGCGCCAGCTTTCGATGGTCAGCGTGGTTTCGGCAAGGGCCGGACCTGCCAGCAGCGTGCTGGTCAGAAGGGCCATGCGGAGTTTGTTGGTCATTGCAGTCTCCCTGTTGGGGCGTTTTGCCCGGTTGGTTGTCGTCAGGTCTTGGTCTTCAAGGCTTTGGCCAGCATTCCGCCCGCGCTGTTCAGGCGGGCGAGGGCGGCGTCCGGCGTGGCCCCGCGTGCCACCAGAACGGCGGGTTTCACGGCCCCGTTGGCGCGGTTCAGGGC
>JAKQLM010000651.1 GCA_029567145.1 Pseudomonadota bacterium | reverse complement strand
CCCGAGACCAGCCCGACATACCCAGTCCCGATCATCGCAATCCGCATGAGGCCGCCCCTTGTCTGCTGTCGGGCCTGTCTATGGTCAGCGATCATGGCTGTCAAATGGCAGAGCCGTGACCCGCATGGCCGAAAGGGCCGCAGATCGCGCTGCGGCCCCAACTCGGTCAATCTGGCGGGATCAAGGCTTGGGGAACCTGGCCTTTGTGGCGGCAACGGCGGCCAGCCAGTCTTCTTTCAGACATTCCTCGCGCTGCCACTTGAAGAACAGCGGGTCCGCCTCGGCAGCCAGCGCCTCACGCAGGGCGGCATCGCGTGCCTCCTGCAACGCCGCGCGCTCCGCCTCGGCTGCCGCCGCAATCTCGTCCGGAGACGGATCGGGGACCACGGGCGTCGTGCGCTTGACCCAAGCCCCCTTAGCAGTCCGCCGGTGCAGCGTCAGGAACGCAAGGTCCTTGTCCACCGGCTCCGACCCGGCGCGCGGCTCGGCGCCGATCCAGCCCGGAAGGCCCTCTTCCGTAAAAACCACATGCAGTGTCATGGTGCCCCCTCAATAATCGGATTCGATGTAAAGACCCATCAGCGAAATGCCGACGACGGACGAGGTGCCACCAACGCTCATGTAGCCAAGCACTGTCAGCAGTTGCGATGTCGCAGGCAGGTCGGTTGTCACCGTGCCGCTGGCCGTCGCTCCGGTGCCAAGGTCGCGCACTTCGTAAGTCAGGCTTTGCACGGTGCCGGGCGGCGCGAACAGGGCGATCTCATAGGCCGCCGTCCGGTCTGAGCTTGGTTTTGGAAAGGACGCCCCAAGGTCAATCTTCGTCGCCGTACCCGACCCGTCGTTGTACATGAACTGCACGTTCGCATCACCCGCGTCATACCCCATGCCGCACATGTTGGTCAGAGTGGACGGGTTGACGTCCGTCGGCGCCGAGGCCGAGCCGCGCATCCCGACAAAGGCCCGGTGGTTGGCATTCGCAACCCCCGTGGCCGGACCCCAGCGCACGACCAGGTGAAAGCCACCATTGTCAGCAGAGGGCGCGCCCAGCGTCCATTGCAGCGCCGAGTTGCGAAAGCCCGCAATGGCAGTGGTACTGGCCGTCGTGACCAAATAGTCCAGCCGCCGCATATAGGTGTGCCGGTTGGTCGTGGACACGTTGGCCGTCGTGGCGGTGCCGGTGCCCGTGGTGTTGAAGCCAAGCTGGTTGATCCCGGTCCCGTTGCCGGGCGGCAGCACCAAACCGATCCGGTTGCGCCCGAAGAACGGCTGCAAGGCGGTATCCAGCCCCGAAGGGCCGATGATCGCCGGCAGGATGCGCCCGCCCACGTCCCGGCCGAACAGCTTTACCCCGCCAGCGCCGGGCGCGGCCGGAGTGGCGATTGCGGACAGGCGCAACTGCCCACCCTCGATCTCGAC
>JAKQLM010000644.1 GCA_029567145.1 Pseudomonadota bacterium | reverse complement strand
ACCCTTGGGTCGCGGGTCAGGCTGTCGATCAACTCGATCAGGGCGGTCGCGTTGAAATCGCGGTTCCTGACATCAAGGCCCAGCGCGATGGGACGGCCCAGCGGGGCACCTTCGACCAGCCGGGGCACCAGCGACAGAGGGATGTTGTCGATGCCTTCGTAGCCCAGATCCTCCAGCACGCGGATCGCCGTCGTCCGCCCGGCGCCCGAGGGGCCGGTGACAAAGACAAGGCGGTGATCGTGGTGCGGTTCAGCTGTCATCTGGGGTCCAGCGCTGTCATGCCTGCCGTCCGTGGCGAAGATAGAGCATCAGCGCGTCGGGAAAATGGTCATTCTGCGGGTGCAGCACAAGGGTTAGCGGTATTCCCAGAATCGTGACCGTGCGGACAGGCGGCAGGCGGTCTGGTTCCGGCTTACCAAGGTCGATGACGAGGGACAGGGACACGCTTTCCACGGCAGGCGCGCGCAGGATGCCAAGGCCCCGCGCCTCGACCAGGCCCTGCAGTGCGGGGTTCGGGCAGCTGGCGTGAAGCCTGCCGCCTGTGGCAATCACGCGGGTGCGGTCGTCCGACACAAGCACGGCGCCAAGGGTGATCAACCGGATTGCCAGCGCCGACTTGCCTGCACCCGAAGGACCCAGGGTCAGCAGCCCGTTTCCTTCGACGGCCACGCAAGAGGCATGCAGCGTTTCGCTGGCGTCCGTCACACCGGCAGGCCGACGACGAAGCGCGCGCCCAAAGGTTCCGAGGTCGGATCGGCGGCGGTCGGCCGAATGTTTTCGGCCCAGATCACCCCACCATGCGCCTCGACGATCTGCTTCGAGATGGCGAGACCCAGCCCCGAATGCTTGCCGAAATCAGCCTGCGGGCGTTCGGAATAAAAGCGCTTGAAGACCTTGGTCAGCGCCTGTTCCGGGATACCGGGGCCGGTGTCTTCCACCACGATCAGCACCCGGTTTTCCCGCCGCCTTGCCCAGACCCGAACGGCATCGCCATCTTCGCAGAAGGAAATCGCGTTGGTGACAAGGTTCACGAAAACCTGCGCCAGCCGCGCCTCCAGCCCGTGAATGCTGATCGGGTCCGACGGCAGGTCGATGATGAAATCCACCCCCTTCTCGCCGGCCTGCTGTGACAGGTACTGGCAGAGGTTCGACAGGGTCTTCAGAAGGTTGAACTCTTCCTCGTCCTCCTTCACCAGCTCTGAATCCAGTCGCGAGGCGTTCGAGATGTCGCTGACCAGCCGGTCCAGTCGCCGCACGTCATGTTCGATCACATCCAGAAGCTTGTCGCGGTGTTCGTCCTTCTTCACGAACCGCAACGACCCCACCGCCGACCGCAAGCTTGCAAGGGGGTTCTTGATCTCGTGCGCCACATCCGCCGCAAACTGTTCGTTGGCGTCAATCCGGTCATACAGGGCCGAAACCATCCCCCGCATGGCGACCGACAGCCGGCCGATCTCGTCCGGGCGCGCCGCAAGGTCGGGAATGCGGACCCGGCTTGGCGCCACCCTGCGCGTGTCGCGGTCACGGCCCATCTCGGCGGCAGCGGCAAGGTCGCTCAACGGGTTGGAGATCGTAGAGGCCAGCAT
>JAKQLM010000626.1 GCA_029567145.1 Pseudomonadota bacterium | reverse complement strand
CAGCACAAAGAGCCGTCGGTAGCCAAACCTGCGCCGTTCATTGGCCAGGTCGCGCAGCCGGCCCCGCAGTGCCGTGTCCGGTGCGCGTTGCGACTGGTATCGCACCATTTTGCGGTCTGCCCCGGCAATCTGGCACGCCCGCCGTTCCGACAGCCCGAACAGGGCCTTCAGATGCGCGACTGCCTCGCGCTTCACGGCGGGCGCTACCATTTTTTTGACAAGAGCTCCTTCATCGCCGCCATGTCGAGCATCTGCTCGGCCAGGAGCTTCTTCAGCTTGGCATTCTCGTCCTCCAGTGCCTTCAGCCGCTTGGCTTCCGACACCGTCATCCCGGAAAACTTCGCCTTCCAGGCATAGAACGTGCCTTCCGACATCCCGTGCTTGCGGCAGAGATCAGCACACTTCGCGCCCGCCTCGTGCTCCTGCAGGATGCCAATGATCTGCTCTTCCGTCAGTCGTGTCTTCTTCATCGTCCGTCCTCTCAATGGGCCGGACTCTAATCGCAGATGGTGGAAAAATCCCGTGGCAGGTCACACCACGCCCAAGGCAAGCGCCTATGACGTGGTGATAGTTGGCAGGGCGACCATGGCGGCGAACACCGCCTGGTTCGTGGCCTCGAACCCTGATTTCAAGGGCCGGGTGCTGATCGTCGAGCCCGATCCCACCTTCGCAAAGGCGTAGAACGGGGCATCGAACAACTGCATGCGCCAGCAATTCGCCAACCCGATCAACGTGAGGATTGGCCAGTTCGCGGCGGAGTTCGTGGAAAATTTTCGCGCCAGCCTGGGCGGCGATCCGGCCGTGCCGGACCTGTCGATCCGCAGCTTCGGCTATCTCTGCCTCTCTGACACGCCCGCCCTGACCGAAGTTCTGAAGCGCGATCGGGCGGTGCAAGCGGCCAATGGCGCCGGGACGCGCATGGTATCGCCCAGGGAGATCGCCGCGCTCTACCCGTTCTACAAGCTGGACGACATCCAGTCGGGCAGCCTGAACACCCGCGACGAGGGCTATTACAATGCACCCCTGATGGTCGAATGGCTGATCCGCAAGTCGCTGGAGCGCGGAGTGGAATATGTCCGCAGCGGGGGCTGCTGCTGATGACCGCCCATCGCGCCAAGGGGCTGGAATTCGATCATGTGGCCATCCTGAACGGCGGCTGGGACCGCCCGTCACGCGGCGAGGATGCCGACGCGCCCCGCCGCCTGTTCTATGTCGCCATGACCAGGGCGCGGTCCACCCTGACCGTGTTGACCGACGGCCCCCATGCCTTTGTCTGCCCGGGCGATGAGGTCCTGTCCCGCCGCGTCACCCCCGACATCGCCGCCCTGTCGCGCGCCCGCCTGCGCTATGTGCCGCCTGATCCAAGGCTGGTGGACCTGTCCTTCGCCGGGCGCTTGCGGCACGGCGACCCGTCGCTGGCCGCCATCGCCGCCGCGCGCCCTGGCGACCCCGTCCATCTGATCCGCGACGGCGACCGCTGGCGGATCGAGAATGCCCAAGGCCGGACCCTCGCCCGCCTCTCTCGCGCCTTCGCCCCACCCGAAGGCACCACCTTCCTGCGCGGCGAGGTCGCTGCCATCCTGCACTGGCGGCGCGAGGATGGGGACGAGGAGGATCACCACCTGCTCCGCCGCGACGCATGGGAGGTGGTCCTGCCCGAACTGGTGTTCGAAGCCGGGGCGCACGCTGTCATGGCGGATCAGAACGGCAGCTGACATCCGTGCGCAGGCGTGGCCCTGGCCAATCCATCACGGACCGGAAAGGCTGGCATCCGCTGGCTGGATTCCGGCCAAGGCGGCTTCCGAAAGGTGGATTCCCGGAGTCCGTCCGCTTTTAGATTTCGAACAATGGGTGGCCTATGCAGCGAGGATGTCACGGCCGCCGCGGCTGCTGTCGCTTCCGACACGATCTTGGCGATCAACCTGTGGGTCCGTCGGCTGCAGTCCTGACCGCGCTTTTTCCGCCGCCTTGTTTGGTCACTGTGATGCGGACCGGGATACGATCTTTCATGGCCTCGACATGGCTGATCACGCCGACCTGTCGGCCCTGCGACTGCAGACCCTCCAAAGCGTCGATGGCAAGGTCGAGGCTTGCCGCGTCGAGAGAGCCGAAGCCCTCGTCGATGAACAATGTCGCGGCCAGGCCGCCCTTGCTGCCCATGCGGGACAGGGCCAGTGCGAGCGCAAGGGAGACGAGGAAACGCTCCCCACCTGAGAGACTGCGGGTTGCCCTGGCCTCGCCGCCCATGTCGATGTCTTCCACTTGCAGGGCGAGGTCGGCCGCCCGGCGCAAGCGATAGCGCGGGTTCAGGTCTGCCAGGTGGCGATTGGCACTGTCTGCCAGCACATCCAGGGTGATCGACTGTGCGAAACGGGCAAAGCGATCCCCGTTCTTGGACCCAACCGCGGCATTGACGGCCCGCCATACATCAAGTTCGGCGCGGGCCTTGGCAATCTCGGCCTCCAACCCGGCAAGTTTCGCTCGGCTTTCGATGTCGATGGCAAGCTGGTTTTCAATGGCGCCTTGCCGCTGTTGACGCAACACCGTGGCCGCGTCGACCGCCTCGATGCGCAGGCGCAGGTCATCGGCCGGGGTGTCGGGAAGATCTTGCTCAAGACGCAAGAGATCTTGCCGGCGTTCGTGCAGGGCGGCGCGGGCGGCGGTCAGGGCGTCATCAAGGCTGCGCAGACGATCACGCATTGCCTGAACGTCATCGTGCCCCAGGGCGAGAAGGCTCTCCAGGTCCATGACCGACAGGCCGAGGTCCGACCGGTTCCGGTCAAATTCTTCCGTCGCAACTGTAGCCAGGTCCCTTGCCGAAGCCAGGTCCATCTCTGCCGCCTGATGTTCGGTGACCGCAGCAACCGCCTGGTTCGAAGCTTCGGCATAGGCTCTCTGGGCATCATCCCGCGCGACCAGTGCCGCCTTCCGGCTGTCGTTGAAACGCGTGCGATGCTCTGACGTCGGTTCGCCGGAAAGGAGTGGGGCGCGTCTTTGCCGCAAGGTGTTCAGAACCTGGTGTCGGGCATCTGCTTCCTTTCGCGCGCGGTCCGCCGCCTGCAGCGTCGCATCCGTCTTGCTGACCTGACCAGAGACCTTAGGGGCAAGCCCCGCCAAAAGATCGCTCAAGGATCGTTGGGCTTCGCGCGCCTTGGTGACGCGGCCAACCAGGCTTTCCAATCGATCCAGTAGCTTTGGATCATTCAGGGCATCGCCAGGCTTTACCAGCGGCGCCAGGACTGGTCCGACTGCGGATGCATGCCGTTCCGCGGTGGCCCGATGATTCTGTGCCGCTTGCCGGGCCAGGCCAAGCAGGCGATCTGCATCCGCCTTCGCGGCAGTTGCAGCTTCGCGGTCTTTGGCCTTTGTTTTCAGGTCGTCCTGGACGGCGTCCCGGCGACCTGCCATCGCAGCCAGATCCTTGCGCATCTGGCCAAGGCGATCCTGTGCCTGGGCCGCAGCCTGCTGTGCGTCTGTGACGCGCAACTCTACAGCCTCGACTGCATTCGGATCTTCGTCCGGGCTTTCGGGAAGGCCATCGGGGCACCCGGGATGGGTAAGGGCGTGTGACCGTGCCGTGGTCCAGTCGGCTTTGGCCTTTTCAAGGCGGCCGGTGGTCATTGTGATCGCTGTCCTGGCCTGCGCACACTGGGCATCATGTCTGGCGCGTTGCCGCTCGGCCTCCATTTGCGCGGCGCGGGCTTCGTGCGCTGCCGTCCGGGCTGCGGCCAGATCTGCCCGCAACCGCGCCGCCAGATCGGCCAGGGCTGCATCGGCATGGATCGGATGCTCGGCAGAGCCACAGACAGGGCAGGGCGCGCCCGGTTCGAGATGCAGGCGAAGGGTCCGTGCCATGTCGGACGAGGCAAGGTCGGCCTGTTCCGAAGGGGCGACAAGCGCCGCAACCTGCGCCTCGGCCCGGGTCGCCGCGTCCACCGCGGCCGCAACGGCTGCGGTTGCGAGGGTCGTCCCTGCCAGTCCGTCCTGTTCTTCGGCTGTTGCCAAGGCCTGATCGCGCTTGGCTGCGGCATGGTCTTGCCCCGCGCGGTGCAGCCCGCCAAGGGCAGCAGCCAGATCCGCCAGTTGGCGCGCTGCCTGCACCGGGTGCTTTAGTTCCAGCGCGGTTATCTGGGCGGA
>JAKQLM010000616.1 GCA_029567145.1 Pseudomonadota bacterium | reverse complement strand
ACGCCCGAGACGCTGGAGCGGATGTGCGCGGTCTATGGCGAGGCGATCCACGCCGGGGTCCATTGCGCGCCGTCGATCAAGGTCGCGGAATGCGCCAAGGTGATCGAGAACACCCAGCGCGACGTGAACATCGCCCTGATGAACGAGCTGGCCAGCATCTGTGACCGCATCAACGTGCGCACGGCCGACGTGATCGAGGCGGCGGGGACCAAGTGGAATTTCCTGAAGTTCCAGCCGGGTCTGGTCGGCGGTCACTGTATCGGGGTCGATCCCTACTACTTGTCCGCGCTGGCCGAGCAGCTTGGCCTGAAGGCCGAGGTGATCCTGGCCGGGCGCCGGGTCAATGATGGCATGGCCACCCATGTCGCGACCGAAGCGATGGCGCGGTTGAAGGCGCATCGCGGGTCGGTCGCTGGGGCAAGGGTCGGGGTCTTTGGCCTGACCTTCAAGGAAAACGTGCCGGATGTGCGCAACTCCAAATCCTTTGACGTGATCCACGCGTTGCAGGCGCAGGGCGCCACGGTGCTGGCGCATGACCCCCATGCCGATCCCCGCGATGCGCAGGCCGAGGGTGTCGTGCCGGTGGCCGCCGACCAGATGACCGGGCTTGACCTGATGATCGTGGCGGTGGCGCACCGCGACTATCGCCGCCCGGGGTTCGTGTCCCGGCACCTGCGCCCGGATGGTGTGCTCATCGACGTCAAGTCGATCTATGCCAATGCCGCGCTGCCCGAAACGGCCGGCTACTGGTCCCTGTAAGGGGGTCGCCGCATGTTCCAGATCACGCCCATCGGGTCCTGCCGCATTGCCACGCCGCTGCGCCTGGCCCGTGACCGCTATGGCTTTGCCCTGAACCAGGACCGGGTCTACGGCTTCACCCATTCCTCGGCCGAGGCGGTGCAGCTGATGCGCTATCTCAAGGGCGAAATTGCCATTGACCCGGCGCTGGAGCCGCTGGTGTCGCGCCGAGGCATCTCGGACCAGGAGGCGGCGGCCAGTCATGCCCGCTCTGACCTCTATGTGATCGAGATTTCGTCGTCCAAGGTGCTTCGGGTCGGCGAAACTTGCGTGCAGCTGAATTATCTGGGCGCGGAATACGCCGAGTTCTTTCAGGACCGCGACCGGGGGGCTGCGTTCTGGGACCTGGCAGAGGCGGGCGATCAGGGCGCGATCGACGCCTTCCTGGACCGGCACTGGTCGGCCTCGGACGCCCAGACCAGGGACAGCGCGATCCTGCGCCAGATCCGGCGCGCGGGCGCGACCGACGCCGACCTGCGGCGTGACATCCGGCTGTTGCTGGACGGTCTGCCCGCCGCGTTGTTCATCACCCATGTCGATGCCGTCACCCCGGACGGCAAGCCGATTCCATCGCGCAGCCGGTTCATCCGCGCGGTCGAGGCGGCGGTCCGGGCCGAAGGCGGGGTGGTCTACAACCCGACCCGCTCGATGCAGGTGATGGGGCAGGAACGGGCGATCGAGGACTACAGCGACAGTCTGGCGCATTTCACCGAGGAGTTTGCCCGCGCGGCGTTTCACGACTGGTTCGACCTGAAGATCGCCAAGGAGATGGACGCGCAGGCGATTGCGGGCGGGGCCGACGGGGTGCGGCGCATCCTGAAGCCGCATGTCGAGGCGCGGCTGGCGCTGGGCGATGCCGGCTCGCTGGCCCGGCGGCTGGAGCGGGTGGCAAAGGCGTTGCCCGACTGCGCCGAGGTGGCCGGTCTTCTGGCCGGAACCTATGCCGCCGTCGGCCAGGCCGAAGACGCGCTGCGCACCCTGCGTGCGGCGTCGCTGTCTGGCAGCGCTGGCGGATTGCAGCGTCGCTGGTTCGCGCTTGCACTGGAACTTGCCAACCCGGACGAAGTGCTGGCCGCGCTTGCGGCCCTGGTCGACTGCGGGCTGCGGCTTGCCGGTCGCGATCTTCAGGCCGCCGCCGAGCTTTTGGCCCGCGAGGGGCGGGTCGATCCTGCCGTGCGCTGTGCGCTGCAAGCGCTGGAGCGGGACGCCGACCTGACCCGCGCCGCCGATCTGGTGCTGGACCTGGGTGGGGCAGCGACGGTGACGGGCCTTGATCCGCGCCTGCGTGACCGGATGGCCCGGGCCTTGACCCCGTCCCGCCGCCTGCGGTTCCTGCAGCTGTCCGGCCAGGAGAGCGTGCTTGTCGATCACGTCGCTCATCCCGGTTCGGTCGCGGCCGAGGACCTGGCCGAGTTCACCCGGCAGCTCTTGGCCGATGGGCGGACCGATCTTGCCGCCACGCTGATCACCTGCTGGCGTCTGGCCCAGGACCCCGACAGGCTGGTCCATCCCGGCCTGCGCGCCGTTGTTGACCAACTGGCGGAAGCGGCCCTGCGGCAGCCCGACCGGGCCGCGCGGATCGCCGGGCTGGAGCAGGTGGTCAAGGTCAATCCGCTGCATGTCGAGGCGCGGCTGGCGCTGCGCGGGTTGCGGCGCGACATCCTGGCCGATATCCGCGCCCTGGCCGATGCCGGGGACATCGCCGCGCTGGACGCCTTGCGCTCCGAGGTGGAAAGCCTGTCTGATCCGGTCCGCGAATACGACATCCTGCGGATGCGGGCGCTGTTTGTCTGCGGCAGCTTTGCGCAGGCCGTGCAGGCCGCCCGCCGGGTCGTGGACGAGACGCCGGACAACATGGCCGCCTGGGCGACGATGATGCGCGCGGCGCAGAAGTCGGGCGATCTTCTGACCATCGAAGAGGCCGCGCTGCGGATCATCGACAAGGCGGATGAGGATTCCCGGCGGCTGGCGGACGAGGCGCAGGACCGGCTGGACCGCAATCCGGTGCTGTGTTTCCGCGCCGCGCGTGACGAAGCCGATCCGTTACACGCGCTTCGGCTGTATACCATCGCCCGGCGCGATCCGGCGCTGGCCAAGGCGTCGGACCTGCGGCTGAAACGGTTGGAGACCAGCCTGACCGCCGCCGCCCGCGCGCTGGAAACCGGCAACACCGACGAGGCCGGGCCGTTCCTGGACGCCGCAACGCAACTTTTGCCGGACAATCCGCGTCTGCGGCTGGCGGCGGGGCGGTATCTGGTCAAACAGCGCGACTATGCCCGCGCCCTGCCGCATTGGGAGTTCCTGCGGGCCTCGGCCCCTGGCAACGACAGATATGCCCTGCAACTGGACCGCTGCCGCGAACGGCTGTCGGCCCTTGCGGCAAGTCCGGTCTGACATGCGCGCGTTCTCCAGCCTGGTGAATCGTTCGGCCGGGGCTTTGCCGCCGCCCGAAGCGCTGATCGAAGAGGCGCAGCGCCTGAGCCATGCCGTCACCTCGCCCGAACAGGCGGTGGCGGCCTATGACCGCATTGCGCCCCTGCTGCAGGGTCACGCGCCCGATCCGCGCCTGTTCGTCGCCTGCGCCATGCTGCTGGAAAAGCAGCGCCTGACCGACGGGATGCTGGCCGCCTGGGCCGACCTGCAGTCGATCTTCCCGGCCGAGCCGTTCGTGATCCGGATGCTGATGCGCTGGTATCGCCGCAGCCGCCAGACCGAAGAGGGGCTGCAGCGGTTGCACCAGATCACTCCGGACGTGCTGGGTGATCCGGCGATGGCCGACCTGCGGCTTCTGGGCTATCAAGAGCTGAACACCTTTGCCGAGATTGACCGGATGATGGCCGAGGTGCTGAAAGCCCGGCCCCGCGATCGGACCTTGCGGGTCAAGTACATCCAGGCCCTGATGAAGCAGGGCCGGTTCCTGGAGGCCGCCCGCACCGCCAAGGCGCTGGGCAGCCGGGAAAAGCTGGGTCCCGCCACTCGCAGCCTGATCGAAGAGGCCGAGGCCCGCGCCCGCAGCCTGCAACTGACCGAGGTCGAGGATGTGGCCGATGTGCTGGGCCATGTCGTTGGCCGCTTTCGCGCCCGTGTGCCGCGCGCGTTGTCATCGCAGGGTGTCGGGCCGGTCATGTTCTTCACCGGCCAGTTGGGCGCGGGCGGGGCCGAACGGCAGATGACCCGCCTGGCCGCCGCGCTGCAGGGGCTGTGGGACAGCGGCCTGCCCGTGATGGACGGCCATCGCCTCTTGGCCCCGCCGCTGGTTTGCGTCCGGCATGCCACGCCGTCCAGCGGGGCCGATTTCTTCCTGCCGGTCCTGCAACAGGCCGGGGTGGCGACGACCGTGCTGGCCGACCTGCCGATCCCAGAGCTGGAGGCGCTGGGCGACCTGCCGCCCGGGATCGCTGAAATCCTGCCGCTTCTGCCCGAGGATGTGCAGCAGAATACGCTGAAGCTGGTTCCGCTGATGCGCAGTCAGGGGGTGGAGACGGCCTATCTCTGGCAGGACGGCGGGGTGCTGACGGCGGCGCTGGCGGCGCTTCTGGCCGGGGTGCCGCGGATCGTCACCTCGTTCCGCGGCCTGCCGCCGAACCTGCGCCCGGAACTGATGCGGCCCCAGATGCCGATGCTGTTTCGCGAACTGGCCCGCGTGCCGGGTGTCAGCTTTACCGCCAACAGCCAGGCCACCGCCCGCGCCTATGAGGACTGGCTTGGCCTGCCCGACGGGTTCATCCAGGTGCTGCACAATGCCGTGCCAGAGCCCGACCCCAGCGGCGGCGAGGTTGAAGGGGCGATCTGGCGGGGGATCGAGAACGCCTCGCCCCAATGCAGCCGGACCGTGCTGGGCATCTTCCGCTTTGACCACAACAAACGGCCTGACCTGTGGGTCCGCGTGGCGATGGACCATGCCCGCCGCGACCCGGACACCCGGTTCGTGATCCTCGGGGCCGGGGTGGAACATGTCCGCTGCCGCCAGATGGTCGAGGATGCCGGGATGGCAAGCCGCGTCTTCCTGCCGGGCTCGACCTTTCATGTCGGCTACTACCTGCACCGGGCCGATCTGGTGATGCACCTCGCGCGCTTCGAGGGCCTGCCGAACGTGTTGATCGAGGCGCAACTTGCCGGGCGGCCGGTCCTGGCGACCCCGGCGGGTGGCACGACCGAGATCGTCGTGCAGGGCAAGACCGGGCATATTCTGGGCGACAACCTGCACCCCGACCCGGCCGACATCGCGCAAGCCCTTGACTTTATGCTGGCAGACAGGGAACGCCTGTCGGAAATGGGGATGGCCGCGAAGAACCACAGCCGGGACCGGTTCCTGATCGACCGAATCCTGGCCTCGACCCTGTCGATCTTCGGCACGGCCCAAAGCGGAGACGCCAGCGCATGCGCACTGTCCTGATCACTGGCACGGCCGGGTTCATCGGGTTTCACCTGGCGACGCTTTTGCTGAAGGAAGGCTTTCGCGTCGTCGGCTATGACGGCATGACGCCCTATTACGACGTCAGCATCAAGCGGCACCGGCACCAGATGCTGAAACAGTCCCCCGCCTTCACCTGCGAAGAGGGCATGCTGGAGGAAATGGGCCAGTTGCAGGCCCTGTGCGAGCGTGAGCGTCCCGAGATCATCGTCCATCTCGCAGCCCAGGCCGGGGTGCGCTATTCGCTGGAAAACCCTCGCGCCTATGTCGAGGCGAACCTGGTCGGCACCTTCAACGTGATGGAATGCGCGCGGGAACTGGCGGTGGGGCATTTGCTGATGGCCTCGACCTCATCAGTCTATGGCGCGAACACCGAGATGCCGTTCACCGAAAC